>NZ_JBDOQR010000086.1:0-14811 GCF_039839315.1 Phaeobacter sp. CAU 1743
CCGCCTGCGATGTCGTAGTCTTCTTCATGGTGTTGCTTTCCTTTCGGTTTGATCACCCCGAGCCTACGGCTCAGGGAAAGCAACGCCACCCTTCAGGCAAACTTCAACATCAACCGGGACATCCCCGGCAGCAAGGTGATGCCGGGCCAGGCAGCAAGGGACCAGGCAACCTTGCAAGCTTCTCCGGGCGAAGCGAGATCGGCGGCAACGGTAAACAGCCACCACAGCATCGCACTCAATGTCAGCAGAAAGGCGGGCTTACCCGCAAAGCGGGTGTTGCGTGCGACCCAGAACAAGATCATGGCGCAGATCGCCCAGAGCATGGCAGCGGTCGCAGCGGCCAGCGTAACATGCAGGTGTGTCAGGCAGGTCATGGCCTAACCGGAACACCCTGGGGGCAAGTTGTGCAGCGTAGAGGCGAGAGCATGAAAAGATATCTTCGATATTGATACGTATGGCGTCCGGTTTCGCACAAAGGGTGTCGATCATTGTTTCGTGAGGACAGAGTGACGGTATATCGCGAAGATATTGAAAACAAGGCGGAAAGCCTGTGTGGTAAATGGTGTGTTGCCGGGCTTGGGCTGGGCTGTCGATCGCCCATATCTTTGAGCTTTCTCAGCAGAGCAGGATTCGCTGTCGCCCCTCAGCAAGTGGGCGATGGCCGGTTTTGGGCCAATACAGGTTAATTCCAGGGGCAATCTTGGCCGCGGCAACAGGGGCAAAGCGAGGCTTTGTGATCGTTGCTGCGGTCACAACTCCGGCTTGCAGGTGCCGTGAGGTAACCGGAGGTTCGTGATTGAGGTACCGCTAAGCTCCAGTCATACGTAGATTGTTTTCATTTTGAGACCTGAGCGGCTGTCACTTTTGATCGCGGCGTCTGTGGCATGGGTGTCCGGAAACAGGTCGCATCGCTCTCTTTGCATGTGTTAGGGATAATTGTCACAAAGCGCCTGCTGCGGAAGCGCCGATCTGTCTGTAATTACACATGACAAACAACAGTAGCCGATCCACCTCTGTGGGGCGGGACCTTTGAACCGGCGATGCTGGATCAATACAATTAGAAGTAAAAACAGGAGCCAACATGGCGGTGAAGACAGCGGTAATCGGACTGGGGATCATGGGGCAGCGGATGCTTGAGCAACTGATCCTGCACAAAGACTACACTCCGGTAGCCCTTTGGGATCCGTCTGCGGACGCTTGCGCAGCCGCGCAGGCACTGGCGCCCGAGGCTGAGGTGACAGGTTCGCCCGAGGCGGCGATCGCGGCGGCTGATCTGGTCTATCTTGCTTGCCCTCCGGTACCGCGCAAAGCCTATGCCCTGGCGGCGGCTGCGGCTGGCAAAGCGGTGTTTCTGGAAAAACCGCTTGGCGTTGATCTGGCGGAAAGCGAGGCGCTGGTGGCAGGGCTCAAGGCCAGCGGCGTACCAGCAGCGGTGAATTTCACCCAGGCCGCCGGTGCGGCTCTAACGGATATCTCCAGTGCTGCCCTTGCAGGGGAAATGGGCGATCTCGTCGGGGTGGATATGGTGGTGACCTATGCCGCCTGGCCGCGCGCCTGGCAGCAGGCGGCGGACTGGCTGCGGTTCCGCGCCGAAGGCGGCATGACGCGCGAGGTCCTGTCGCATTTCCTGTTCTTCACCCAGCGGATCTTTGGCCCGCTCACCGTCTCCTGGGCGCAGCCCTCTTACCCTGTGGACCCGGCGCTGTGCGAAACGGCGTTGTTGGCCCGGCTGGAAAACGAGGAAGGATTGCCGGTGTCGATTCTGGCTTCGGTCGGCGGTGCGCAGCCGGATTGTCAGGAGTTCACCATCAAGGGCAGCAAGGCCAGCCACCGGGTTTCGAATTTCTCGGACCATGCCATCTCGGAAGGGGACGACTTCGTTCCGGTACCCCAACCTCCGGCAGACCGCCGCACCGTCGCGCTGCAAGCGCAGCTGGACGATCTCCTCCTGTGCATGGCGGGCAAACCTCACCGGCTTGCCACCCTGCAAGAGGCGCTGGATGTGCAGCGCCTGGTTGAGGAGATGTTGGGCGGAAAAGGCTGACAGGCGTTTGGACCTGCCGTTGGGGCAGGTCCATCCTCGATACCTTGCGAAGTGGCGGCGAGGTGAGCCGCCCTCACGTGGTACATGCGCCTCGGCCCACGAAACTCCAAGCACCAGTTCCGCCGCGCTTCCTACATTTGACTTGGCAAGAACAGCACAAGCGTAGGGAAGGCGAGTAGCAGGATCAGGCGCAGGATATCCATCAGCCAGAAAGGCGTCACGCCGCGAAAGATGGTAGCGGTCGAAACGTCACCAACCACCCCTTTGAGGATGAAGACGTTCAAGCCGACGGGAGGCGTGATCAGGCTGATCTCGATCACAACGACGACAACGATCCCGAACCAGACCGGATCGAACCCCAGCGATGTGATGAGGGGAAAGAAAATCGGCACGGTCAGGAGCAGCATCGACATGCTTTCGAAGATGCAGCCGAGGCCGAGGTAGATCAATATGATCAGGATCATCACGACCCAGGGCCCCAGATCAAGCGATGTGACCAGCGCTAGTAGCCCTTCGGGCAGACCGGCCAGATTGACGAAGTTGGAAAACACCCAGGCTCCTATAAGAACCGCAAAGAGCGAGGCCGTGGTCAGAGCCGTCTCCCCCAGGACTTCGCGAATGCTTCGCCAATTCAGGTTGCCCCGGGCCAGGGCGATCAGGAAAGCGCCCATTGCGCCCATTCCTGCGGCCTCGGTAGGGGAAAAGGCGAGGTTCAGCGGCCAGAAATTGAGCGCTCCGTAAAGGCCGCCGATGACCAGAAAAAACAGCAGCAGAACGGCCCAGACATGGCTGAGCGCCTGCAGGCGTTCGCCCCATGTGGCACGCGTCCCGGCAGGGCCTACCTCTGGGTTGCGCATCACGGTCAGGCGCACGGCCGCAAGGTAGAACAGGACGCCAAGGAAGCCGGGAACGATGCCCGCGATGAACAGCTTGCCGATCGATGTTTCCGTGAGCAGCCCGTAGATGACCAGGATCACCGAGGGCGGAATGAGAATGCCCAGGGTGCCGCCCGCCGCGATGGAGGCACTGGAGAGACCGTCTGCATATCCGTATTTGCGCATTTCCGGCATGGCCACCTTGGCCATGGTTGCCGCCGTTGCCAGCGAGGATCCGCAGATGGCCGCAAACCCACCGCAGGCCACGATTGTGGCCATGGCCAGACCGCCACGGAAATGTCCAAGAAAGGCGTTCGAGACGCGGTAGAGCTCGCGACTGATCCCACCCTTGTTGACGAAAAGCCCCATCAGGATGAACAGGGGAATGACGCTGAGGCCGTAGTCCTGTGCGGTGTCGATGATCAAGCGCCCGACCATCGAAATCGCAGCGCGATAGCTGGTTTCGTAAATCAACCCGATCATGCCGACAAAACCCATGGCAAAGGCAATCGGGATGCGCAGCAGGACCAGAACGAAGACGGCGATAAAGCCAAGGAAGGATTCAAGCATTCTTGGCCCCCAGCATATGCGGCGCAATGAGGTGCAGCAGGCCGCGCCCGATCAATGCGACAGCGGTGATGTAGATCATCGCTGCGATGAAATAGGCGATATAAAAGGTGGGGATCGAAAGATATTCTGTCACGTCGCCGTAGCTGCGCGAGCGTTCCGCCAGATCGACAACACGGCCCGCCGGATACCACAGCATCACAGCACAGATCAGGGCAACAGCCGCATCACGCCAGCGTTCAAGTCTCATCCTGCGGAACGGCCCGTCCAACAGATCAACGGCGATATGGCCGTTCTGGGCGCTCAGAACCGGCAAGGCGGCGAACACGATAAGCGCAATGCCGATACGGATCAGCTCGGTTGCCGCTTCGATCGGGGCATTGAAAACCGAACGCATCAGCACATCTGCAAAGGTCAGGCACATCAGCGCAAAAAGGGACAGGTTGGCCAGGAACATCGGCAGTTTTGAAAGGGCGGTAAGGAACCGGAGGGCGTATTGCATCGGGCCTCGCTTGAGCGCAGTAGGATATGAAAGGACCGGCGCCCATCTGTGCGCCGGTCCCGTTTTCCGGATCGTTTACTTGCCGGACGCGGCGGCCATTTCCTTGACCATCATGTCATAGGCGGCTTGCCCGTCGACGCCTGCGGCTGTCACCTCTGCGATGATCTTGTCGCGGACCTCTGCGGCCATGACGGCAAAGGCTGCCTGATCTTCCGCGCTGGCCTCAACGATCTTATTGTCCGCGGTGTCCTGGGTCAGCTTGCGTGCGGTCGCGTCGCTTTGGTCCCAGACCGCGCCCATCATCCGCGAAGCAGGTTCGCCGAAGACCTTGCTGTCGAGCGCCTCCTGCACATCGGCGGGCAGGCTGTCGAATTTCTCCTGGCTCATGATGACCGAGAAGGAGCCACGATAGAAACCACCGGGCATTTCGTACACGTTCTTGGCCACTTCGTTCAGTTTGAAGCTGATCCGTTCGCCAAGGTTCATGGCAACGGCATCTGCAGCGCCGGAATCAAGCGTCTCGTAGACCTTGGGGGCAGGCACCTGAATGCCGACAAGGCCCAGTTTCGCGCCTACGTCTGCGGAGACGCCACCGCCCAAACGTGTCTTGAGGCCAGACAGATCGGCCAGAGTGTTGACTTCTTTGTTCGAATGGATCTGCCCCGGGCCATGGGTCGTCAGCGCGATAACCTTGACGCCGCGATGCTCGTTCAGATCCTTGAGAATGGCCTCGTGCACCCGCCAATGAGCGACCGAGGAGGCTTCGGCGTTGCCCTCGTAGCCGGGGATCTCGACCAGCTTGGTGCCGACGAACCGTCCGGGCGTGTAACCGTGAAACAGGATTGCCACATCCGCGATGCCATCAAGGACCAGATCCATCTGCGCAGGCGGCGAGGCAAGGCCGCTCTTCAGCTCGGTCGTCACGGCACCGTCTGTCGCCTCTGACATCATCTCGCCCAGTTGAGCAAACATTTCGGTGTTCACAGGGTGGGTGGGCGGCAGCCATGTGGAAATGGTGATCGTTTCGGCAGAAAATGCACTGGTTCCCATGCTGATCGCGACGGCGGCGCTGGCCAGAATCTTGGTTAGCTTGGTCATTGGAGTGTCTCCCAGAATGTTGGATTCATACCATTTTCAGGGTCTAGCGCCCCAATTCGGAAGGTATATGCGTTTTCATGTAACTCCATTTTTGCCGTCTTGAAAACTATTTTCTGCTTAAAGCTTCTCTGGCGCGTCCTCTTCCAGGGTGTTCAGCAATGCATGCAGTATGGGCTTCAGGTGGTGTCCGCCGTGCTCTGTCAGGCGTTCTAGCAAGGCCTTTTCATGGGCTTGTGCCTGTGGAACCAGCCTGTTGGTCAACGCGCGCCCCTCCGGCGTCAAAAAGACGCGGACCCGTCTGCCATCTTCGGGATCGCTTTGGCGGATCAGTAGTCCGCGCTTCTCCATCTGGGCGATGATGCGGGTCAGGCGGGATTGCTCAACCAGCGCGATCCGGGCCAGCTGCGTAATCATCGCGCCTTCGCAGTCGTGCAGGCAGGCCAGAACCCGCCACTCCGGCACGCGCAGGCCCGAGCTGCGGACTTGGGCGTGAAACTGGGCACTGGCCCCTTCGCTGGCGGCAGCAAGCAGATAAAGCAGGTAGTTGCTCACAAACCCCGGTGTGCCATCCGGGCTGACTGGCGTTGTCATAGGTCCACCCAGCATGCGCCAAGGCGACGCCCAGAAATGTCTTGACCTGAGTTATATGAAATTTCATATTCTTTCAAAAGGAGGACTCCCGTGAGCAAAATTGATGGTGTCGTACTGGAGGTTACACCGCTGACCGACCGTATCAGCAGCCTGATAGTGGCTGCAACAGATGGTCGCGTGTTGCCCGAATGGGAGGCTGGCGCGCATGTCGAGTTCGACGTGCCCGGCGGAACGCGCGCCTATTCGCTGGTGGCGTTTGATGCTGACCTGATGTCCGCGCCGAAGGAATACCGCATCACCGTTCAGCGCGAAGACGAGGGGCAGGGTGGCTCCAAGGCGATGCATGCGCTGACGGTGGGCGATCCTGTCACTTTCGCAGCGCCCAAGAATGATTTCCCGGTGAAGCTGGGCGCGCCCGCTGTTCTATTGGCGGGCGGCATCGGGGTCACGCCAATGATTTCGATGGCGGCGGCCTTGCAGGCGGCAGGCCAGAGATTCGCGTTCCACTATGCGGGCCGCACGGGTGCCGTCATGGCCTATTACCAGAGGCTGGCGGACACGTTGGGCGAGGCGTTTCACCTGCATTGCGATGATGACTCGAGCGCGCTGGATCTAGATGCTCTCATAAGTGGGCTGGGGGATGCGCATCTTTACGTCTGTGGTCCGCGCGGGTTGCTGGATGCGGTGCGCGCCAAGGCCGATGATGCCGGTATTCCGGCGGATCATGTGCATTTCGAACTCTTCACCGCAGCCGAGGCGCAGGACGGTGACAGCGCCTTTGAGGTGCAGATCAACGATGGCAGAGTCTTCACCATCCCTGCGGACAAAACCATCGTAGAGGTGCTGGAGGAGCATGACGTCGATGTCCTTTACGATTGCCAGCGCGGCGATTGCGGCATCTGCCAATGCGATGTGATCGAGGGTGTGCCGGACCACCGCGATGTTGTGCTCAGCGAAGCGGAACGCGCCGCCGGTGATGTGATGCAGATATGCGTGAGCCGGGCGAAATCCGCGCGGCTGGTGCTGGATATATAGGGGAACGGACATGGTCAGCTATTCAGGAAACCCAACTGCGGCGGCGTCCCTTGTGCAGCCCCATCAGGTGCACCGGGATGTCTATATCAACGAGGACATCTTCAAGCTTGAGATGAAGCATGTCTTTGCCAACTCTTGGGTGTTTGTCGGCCACGAAAGCCAGACCCCGGCCAAGGGCGATTACTTTGCGACCCAGATCGGGGATCAGCCGGTCATCCAGGTGCGCCACAAGGCGGATGACATTCACGTTCTTTATAATCGCTGCCCGCACAAGGGCACCAAGATCGTTATCGACCGGCAGGGCAACACCGGTAAGTTCTTCCGCTGCCCCTATCACGCGTGGTCCTTCAAGACAGATGGCTGCCTGCTCGCGATCCCACTCAAAAAGGGATACGAGGGCACCGGCCTTGAAGAGACAGAAAGCGGTAAGGGCATGAAGGCGGTCGGCGCCGTCAAGAACTACCGCGGCTTCATCTTTGCGCGGCTGGCCGAAGAGGGCATCAGTTTCGAAGAGTTCTTTGGCGACAGCCTCAGCTCGCTCGACAATATGGTGGACCGCTCGCCCGAAGGTCGGCTTGAGGTGGTCGGCCCGCCGCTGCGTTATCTGCATCACTGCAATTGGAAAATGCTGGTCGAGAACCAGACCGACACCTGCCACCCGATGGTCGCGCATGAAAGCAGCGCCGGAACCGCAGTGAAGCTATACGAAGAGCTGGACCTGCCGGAAGGCACGCCCAAGCCCCCCGCGATGGAGATCATCGCGCCCTTCATGTCCCCCTATGAGTTCTTCGAGGGCATGGGCATCCGCACATGGCCCAACGGGCATGGGCACACGGGCGTCAGCCATTCGATCCATTCGGACTACTCCGCCATTCCGGGGTATTTTGAGGCCCTGACGGAAAGCTACGGCGAGGAGCGGGCCAAGGCCATCCTGGACGACAACCGGCACAACACCGTTTATTTCCCCAATATCATGATCAAAGGTCCGATCCAGCAGCTGCGGGTCTTTATCCCGCTGGCGGCCGACAAGACCATCGTGGAAAGCTATATCTACCGCCTGGTTGGGGCGCCGGATGCGCTGACCGCCCGTACGGCGATGTACAACCGCATGATCAATGCGCCCACCTCGATTGTGGGGCATGACGACCTTGAGATGTACGAGCGCGCTCAGGAAGGATTGCACGCCGACGGTATGGAATGGGTCAACGTTCAGAGATTGCTCGAAGAAGACGAGGATTTCAGCGAGGAAGCCGTCCACAATGGCACCACCGAACGCCAGATGCGCAACCAGTTCAACGCTTGGGCCAAGTTCATGACCTATGATGCCCCGGAGCAGGAGGTGGCGGAATGAGTGTCACACGGGATCAGCTGATCGATTTCATCTATGACGAGGTGCGGATGCTGGACGAGGGGCGCTATGACGAGTGGCTGTCGCTCTGGCTGCCCGATGGGATCTACTGGATGCCGCTTGATTACAAGCAGACCGATCCGATCAATCAGACCTCGCTGCTCTATGAGGACATGTTCATGCTGAAACTGCGGGTGGAGCGTTTAAACGGCGCGCGTACCTTCAGCCAAAAGCCAAAAAGCCGCTGTCATCATGTTATTCAGCGCCCATTCGTGGACGAGATGGGTGAAGACCGCTTCGTGACCAATACCTCCATGCACTACGTGGAGACGCGCCTGGACGAGCAACAGTTGCTGGCCCTGACCGTGCGGCATGATCTGGCCCTGGTGGATGGGGCGCTTCGGATTGCGGGCAAGCGGGTTGATCTCCTCAATTGCGACGCGGCCTTCCGCAATATTCAGTTGCTGCCATGATCACCGCAAAGACTGTATATGGCGCCTTTGCAGAAAGCGCCGCCCGCTGGCCTGACCGTCCGTTCCTGAATGTGCTGCCAGAGACGGCAGAGATCTACGGGATCGACGCAGGTGAGATCACCTACGCCGAGGCCCTGAAGACGGTGCAGGACCATGTCGCAGAGATTGAGGCCGCCGGATACGTCAAGGGCCAGCGCGTGATGGTCCTGCTGGAAAACCGGCCCAGCTATTTCCTGTGGTGGCTGGCCTTCAATGCGCTCGGGATCTCTGTTGTTCCCGTGAACCCCGATCTGCGCGCCGCTGAAATGGAATACATGATCGGGCACGGCGAACCTGTTCTGGCCCTGTCGCTGGCCAGCCGCGCGGACGAGCTACGCAGCGCCGCTGAGGCGGCCAAGGTCCAGATGCCTGTGGTGACGCCAGGCGAGGCGCTGCCACGGGCCGTTTCGACCGAGGCGATTGCCGCGCGGACCGGCGATGCAGAGGCGGCGCTGCTCTATACCTCCGGCACCACCGGGCAGCCCAAGGGCTGCATCCTGACCGATGAGTATTTCATCGAGGCGGGCCGCTGGTACAGCACCGCAACCGGTGTTTGTGCGCTGAACACGGATGGCGAGCGGATGATCACGCCGCTGCCGATCTTTCACATGAACGCCATGGCCTTTTCCTTCATGGCGATGGTTGCCGTGGGCGGCTGCCTGACGGCACTGGATCGTTTCCATCCACGCAGCTGGTGGGACTCGGTGCGCCGCAGCCGGGCAACCTGCCTGCATTATCTGGGCGTGATGCCCTCGATGCTGATGGGGGCAGAGCCTAGCGCGGAAGATCGCAATCATTCGGTGCGCTTCGGGTTTGGCGCAGGGATTGATCCAAAACTCCATGCTCCGTTTGAGGAACGCTTCGGCTTTGCCCTGACCGAGGCTTGGGCGATGACGGAAACCGGGGCAGGGGCCACGATCTGTGCCAACCGCGAACCGCGCAATGTCGGCACCTCCTGTATCGGCTGGCCGCAAGACACGGTCGAGGTGCGGCTGGTGGATGACAGCGGCGCGGATGCCGATCAGGGCGAATTGCTGGTGCGCCATGCAGGGTCGGATCCGCGCAAGGGCTTCTTTGCCGGATACTTCAAGAATCCGGACGCCACCGATGAGGCTTGGGAAGGCGGCTGGTTCCACACCGGCGATATCGTGCGGCGCGCGGCGGACGGGACGATGTATTTCGTCGACCGCAAGAAGAACGTGATCCGCAGATCCGGGGAAAACATCGCGGCGGTCGAGGTGGAATCCGTGCTGGCCCGCCATCCGGCAGTTCAAAGCGTTGCGGTCGCCGCCGTTCCTGATGAGATCCGGGGTGACGAGGTCTTTGCCTGCATCATTGCCAAGGAGGGAGCCAGCCCGGAGCTTGCCCATGAGATCACCACATGGTGCCTGACGCAGTTGGCCTATTACAAGGCACCCGGCTACATCGCCTTTGTCGATGACCTGCCCGTTACCGCGACCCAGAAGCTGCAACGGGCGGTCCTGAAGACGCGCGCAGCTGAGCTGCTGAAGGATCCCCAGACCATCGATACCCGCCATCTGAAAAAGCGGAGCGCGGCATGAACCGTCTGCCCTATGACGGGGTTGTGCTGACCGCGCCCGTGCCGGTGCCCTACGTGCGCTACACCAATGAAACCGCCCATTGGTGGATCGCCCGCGCCCTGCGCGAGGCGCTGAACGTGATCGGCATGACGCCGCAGCAGCTGGACGGGCTTTCGGTCTCCAGCTTTACCCTGGCGCCCGACACGCCTGTTGGCCTGACGCAGCATCTGGGCATTTCGCCACGCTGGCTTGATACCGTTCCGATGGGCGGGGCCTGCGGTGTTGCCGCCCTGCGCCGGGCGGCGCGCGCGGTGCAATGCGGCGATGCCGATGTCATCGCCTGCGTGTCGGGGGATACCAACCGGATCGACAGTTTCCGCAACCTTCTTTCCGCCTTTTCGCGGTTCTCGATGGATGCGACCTTTCCCTATGGGTTCGGCGGCCCCAACGCGAGCTTCGCCTTGTTGCAGGACGCATATATGCAACAATTTGGCGCCACGCGTGAGGATTTTGGCCGTATCGCGGTGGCGCAGCGGGCCAATGCCCTGAAGAACCCGCAGGCGATCATGAAAAAGCCGCTGAGCCTCGATCAATACCTTGAGGGCCGCATGATCTCGGACCCGATCGGCCTGTTTGATTGCGTGATGCCCTGCGCAGGCGCTGAGGCCTTTGTGGTGATGCGCGAAGAGATGGCCGTCTCCAAGGGGCTGCCATTTGCCCGCATCAGCGCCACCATCGAGCGCACCAATGCCTTTCCCGAGGATCCCATGCAGCTGCGCGGCGGCTGGGCCGTGGACGTGGACGAGCTGTGGCAGATGGCGGGTCACGGCCCGGACGAGATCGACGTCTTGCAAACCTATGATGACTACCCGGTGATCTGCATGATGCAGTTCGAGGATCTGGGGTTCTGCGCCAAGGGCGACGGCGCGGAATTCGTGCGCCGCCACGATCTGACCATCGGCGGCGATTTCCCGCATAACACCTCGGGCGGGCAGCTGTCGGTCGGGCAGGCCGGCGCGGCAGGCGGCTACCTTGGTCTTGTCGAGGCGCTACGGCAGGTGACGGGAACAGCGGGGCCAACCCAGGTCGAGGGCGCGCGCCGCGCGGCCGTGTCCGGCTTTGGCGTGATCAACTATGACCGGGGTCTCTGTTCCTCTGCCGCCGTGATCGAAGGAGGGGCGTCATGAGTGAACCACTGGTCCCACCGAAAAAGAAAGACCCGCAAAGGCGCACGGCCGTACCGGTGCTGCCCCCCGCCACGCGTAGCCGGGCCGCGTTGGGGCTGGGTGTGATGGCCGCGCAGGGTCGTTTTGGCCTGCAGGTCTGCGCAGAGTGCCAGGCGGTGCAATATCCACCGCGTGATGCCTGCCACAAATGCCTGTCCGTTGATCTGCCTTGGCAGGATGTGGACCCATCCGGCACGGTCATGGCTGAAACCACGATCCGTGTGTCGCCCGAACCCTATTTTCGCGAACGCATGCCCTGGCGCATGGGGGCGGTGAAACTGGAGGCCGGGCCCATGCTCAACTGCCATCTGCATGGCGAGGTTGGCCGCGGTGATGCGGTGCGCATGGCGTTGAAACTGGATAGGGCCGGGCAGGGCGTATTGGTTGCGCTGCCGCAGAAAGGAAGTGCCGCGATGCAAGATGATCCCGTGCTGCGGGCGATGTCGTCCGACCCGAAATACCGCCGCGTCCTGATCAGCGACGCCCGCGCGCCAGTGGCACTGGCTCTGACGCAGGCGCTGCTCAAGGCCGGTGCCTCCCATGTGTTCCTGGGGGAGCCGGAAGCCTGGCGCAGCTGGCCGGAACGCGCGGCCTTTGCAGCGATGGAAAACGTCTCGCTGCTGCCGCTGGACGTGACGGATGTGACGTCGATCGAGAAGCTTGCGGCCGAGATCGGCGGCAAGGTCGATATCCTGATCAACACGGCCAGTTTCGTGCGCCCCGGCGGGATCATGGGCAATGACACGGGTTTTGCCCGCGACAGTTTCGAGGTGAACACCTTGGGCCTGATGCGGCTGGCGCAGGGGTTCGGCCCCGGCATGGCTGCGCGGGTGCAGGATGGCACCAACTCGGCGGCGGCCTTCGTGAATATCCTCTCGGTTCAGGCGCTGGTGCCGGATCCGGGCTTTGGCTCATTTGGCGCGTCTCAGGCGGCGGCGCGGTCGATCTCGCAAAGCCTGCGCGCCGAATTCCGCCAGAGCGGCCTGCGCGTGATGAATGTCTATATCGGCCCCATCGAGGGGGATGCCTGGTTCCAGCCGCTGCCGCCGCCCAAGGTCACGCCGAACGCCGTCGCGCGCTCGGTCGTCGGCGGGCTGGTTGATGGGCTGGAAGAGGTCACCTGCGGCGACATCGCGCGTGATCACTATGCGCGCTGGCAGGCGGATGCGCTGTTGCTGGAACGGGAAATGACCGGAGGCGGATCATGAGCGATCTTATTGCAGAGGTGGCAGTGGCGCTGGGCAGCGGTGCGGCACGTATCGTGGACCTGACCCATACGTTGGATCCCGATTTTCCCGTCATCGTCCTGCCGCCGGAATTTGGCCAATGCGCCCGTTTCCGCATGGAAGAGGTCAGCGCCTATGATCATCGCGGACCCGCGTGGAAGTGGCACAACCTGACCCTCAATGAACACACGGGCACGCATTTTGATGCCCCCATCCATTGGGTGTCGGGCAAGGATGTACCCAATGGCGCAGTGGACGAGATCGACCCGGGCGTCTTTGTGGGCCCGGTCGTGGTGATCGATTGTTCCGAAGGGGCGGCCAAGGATGACGATTTCGAGCTGACACCAGAGATCATCGAAGCCTGGGAAGCCGAACACGGAGAAATCCCTGCCGATAGCTGGGTCTTGATGCGCACCGACTGGTCCAAGCGCAGCGGCGCGGCCTATCTCAACATGGCAGAGGACGGGCCGCATTCACCGGGGCCGGCCCCGGCAGCGATTGAACTGCTGCTGAAGCGGGACATTCGCGGGTTCGGGACGGAAACCGTTGGCACCGATGCCGGTCAGGGCGCCCATTACGTGCCACCCTATCCGGCGCATTACTTGCTTCATGGGGCAGGGAAGTTCGGGTTGCAATGCCTGCGCAACCTGGATCAGCTGCCCCCCACGGGCGCGCTGCTGATCGCCCCCCCTCTCAAGATTAAAGGCGGTACGGGCAGCCCCCTGCGCGTGCTGGCAATGGTGACGACATGAGCAACTACACGGCTGTTATCACGGGTGGCAGCAAGGGCATTGGCGCCGATCTGGGGCAGCGCCTGATTGCAAAGGGATACACGGTTGTGTCCCTGTCACGCGGCGCGCCTGAGTGGTCGGACCCGGGCCTGCATCATGTGGAGGTCGACCTGCTGGACCCAAGCGCCACGGCGAGGGCTGCAGCAGAAATCGCTGCCAATCATGACGTGACGCATTTGGTTAACAATGCCGGGATGATCTGGCCCAATCTGCTGGAAGAGGCATCGCCCGAAGATCTGGCCGGGCTGACGCAGCTGCACCTTGCGGCACCGCTGACGCTGTTGCAGGCGTTCCTGCCTGCGATGAAGGCGCGCGGTTTTGGACGCGTGCTTTTCAACGGCTCGCGTGCGGCACTTGGTGTGCCGACGCGCACGGCCTACTCGGCGACCAAGGCGGGGATCATCGGCATGGCCCGCACCTGGGCGCTTGAGCTTGCCGGGCATGGCATCACCGTGAATGTGGTTTCTCCCGGCCCCGTGCAGACTGATAACTTCTGGGGGATCATTCCCAAGGGCAGCGAGCGCGAGGCAGAGCTGGCGACGCGTATTCCGGTGGGACGTCTCGGCACGGTGCGTGACATCTCAAACGCCTTTCTGTTCTTCTGCGATCCGGAGAACGGGTTTGTCACCGGTCAGACCCTGTATGTTTGCGGTGGCGGCAGCGTCGGGGCGATGTCGCTTTGACCGGGGCTGCTCCGTAGCGATTGAAAAACGCACTGCAATTCTAAAGCAAAAGTACGACCGCTGACGGCTTGTGCAACCGCGGTGCTGCGCCGCAAGAAAAACCGATGGGTGCGCAGGTGTACCGCGGCATTGAGGCAAGTCATTGGTGCCAATTGGTCATATGGAAGCACGCTTCGTTGATTCGAAATCATGGGTTCACATTTTTACATTAAATATCAATGGCCTACATGGTGCAAGTGGTGGTGTATACTCAAAATCATGCACATAGAAACCAAAAGCATGCACATGTTTAGCAAAGAAAGAGCCCGCACAAAGCGGGCTCGTCGCAGAATTTTCTGGACCTTGATTGCTATCGTTCTTTGTGAAGCAGAGACGACATTGATCAGCCCCACCTGAGTGGTCCGGTTTGATTGTTAGTGCATGACCGGTCTCGGGTCCATCGGGACGATGGTTTCCGGGGCGGGAGGGCGATAGCCCAAGGCACTATGTGGTCGTTTGGTATTGTAGTGTTTCCTCCATTGTTCGATCAGGATTTCCGCTTCCCGAAGGCTGTAGAAGACTTCTCCGTTGAGCAGTTCTGTCCGTCGTCAGAGTTTTTGGGCCAGTTGGCGGCCTGATCTAAGAGAGGGTCTGAACCGCCCCGGGTGGTCGTGTCGCGAATGCTGTGGAAATTCCCTGGCGGCGCGCTCCGGGCATGTGAAGGGTCGGTGTTTTAGGCTGCGAGGTCAAGGGGCATGGGTTCGAGGGGCTGAGAGAGGGTTTCCCAGCCGTC
>NZ_JBDOQR010000087.1:0-14759 GCF_039839315.1 Phaeobacter sp. CAU 1743
ATGCGATCCTGAAGTTCTTTCGGGAGACCCTGCCCAACCAGTGGGAAACCTTCCGAAACCAAGTGTCAGATAGCTTCAGGGTCGTCACTCACGAAAAATTTCGGGTTTTGGCGTAAGCACGGTATAATGTACCCGCCGGGCGGCGGCTGATCTCCAGATCATCAAAGCCAAACCCCCGCCCCGGCAGGTCTGAAAGATCGATGAGATCCTCCCCCGGGGTGAAATCCCGGATCCGGTCCCTCCCGTGGTTGCGGGCAAAGACGAAGACATCCGCCCCGGCGCCACCTTCCAGCCGGTCGCGGCCCTTGCCACCGTCGAGCTGATCATCGCCTGCACCGCCCCGCAGCCGGTCACGCCCGCCGCCCCCCATCAGCCGGTCGTCTCCAGCGGCGCCTTTCAGCACATCCTTGCCACCGCCACCGGCCAGGCGGTCCCCCGCCGCGCCGCCAAAGAGCCGGTCCTTGCCGCCCTGACCAAACAGCCTGTCGGTGCCATCCTCGCCCCAGAGCCGGTCGCTGCCGCCGCCGCCCTTCAGCACATCCGCCCCATCGCCGCCGTGCAGGCGGTCGGTGCCGCCGCCCGCTTTCAGCAGATCATCCTCCTGCCCTCCGAACAGGCGATCATTGCCCTTCTGCCCCTTCAGAACATCGGCGCCGAGACCGCCATAAAGCATATCGTTGCCCGCCCCGCCCAGCAGCCGGTCGGCGCCCCGCTCTCCCTCCAGATGGTCAGCGCCGCCATGGCCACGCAACACATCCGCGCCATCACCGCCCAGCAGCCGGTCATTGCCGCCCCGCCCCAGCAGCAGATCATCACCGCCCAGACCCTGCACCGTATCCTCGCCACTGCCGCCGCCCAGCTTATCCTTGCCGCCGCCGCCGTATTGAATGCCATCCGCCAGCGTCACCCCCAGGGCCACCCGGTCAGGCTGGCTGAAAAGCCCGCCCGGCCACAGATCGGCAAGGTCCAGCGCGCCGCCCTCGGCGCTTTGCACCACCACCACCGTATCGCCGAATTTCAGGCGGATCCCGTCGCGCTGATCTGTCACCTGCAGCTGCGCCATGCTGCGCAGCCCCGTCAGCAGGGAGAGATCCAGCACATCCTCGCCCGGGGTGAAATCCTCGATCTGCACCCAGCCGGATAGCACCTCCGGCAGGAAGACATCGGCGCCATCGCCGCCCCGCAGGGTGCTGCCCGTCGCTTGCGCCCGCAGCACATCATCGCCCGCACCTCCCGCGACCGCGCCCTGCCCTGCCCCGGCGGTGATCACCTGCCCCAGATCCGACAGGTCGAGGGTAAAGCGGCTGATACCGCCCGCCGCCCCCGAAGCCGCAAAGACCTGCAGCGTTTCGCCCATCACCAGGGTTTCCAGCGCCGTCACATTCTCCAGCCCCAAGCCGCTGTCGTGGGCCAGGCTGGTCAGATGCAGCAACTGCCCCGAAGGCAGCATCCGCAGCAGGCTGATGCCGTCATCGCTGCCCGCAGCCAGCACCAGAACGGTGCCATCCGCCAATGTCACCACCTCCAGCGCCGACAGCCCGCCGAACCGGGTGGTGGCGGTGTCGTTCAGCTGATCGGAGAGCGACAGCGCGCCATTGCGCGTCACCGACATCAGGCTGAGCGAGCCGCTGCCGCCCGCGCCGAGCAAGGCCCAGGTCCGGCCATGCGCCTCAAAACTTGCGACTGCGCTGACGCCGCCCACCGGCAGGCCGTCCTCGACGCCGAAACTGCCCGCCGCCGTCAGCGCACCTGAGCCGGGATCGACCCGGTAGCTGCGCAGCCCCTGAAAGACGCCGCCTTCGGCCAGAAACAACAGCGGCGCCCCGGCCGGCCCCCCAAGGGCCATCGCCACCGTCTCCGGCTGCAGATAAGCGGTCTCGCCCCCCTCCGTGGCAACCGCGCCCTGCATCCGGCCCCCTGCGTCCAGCCGCCAGCCCATGAGGCGCCCGCCGGAGCCGGTGATGCCGTAGATCACAGTATCGCCATTCGCCAGCGTCAGCGCCGCCAGCGCCCCAAGCCCGCCCGCTTCGGCGCCGGGCAGATCCTGCTGCTGCTGATCGCCAAGGCTGCCTCCCGCCTGACCATCGGTCCCAAGGCGGTGAAACAACAGATCGCTTTGGCCTGTGTCCTGCAGCAGTAGCCGGGTCTCATCACCGATCTGTGCCAGCAGCACCTCTCCGGTCTCGGCCGTTACCCGCCCGTGCAAGCGACTGTCCTCTGCCCCGGCGGGGCGCGCAGCGCCGGAACCCTCCAGCCGGAACAGGGTCATGCCGCCGCCCCGGCCATTCACCGCATAAAGCACGGGACCATTGTCCGTTTCCTGCACCGCAAGATCGCGAAGATCCTGATCGAACAGAGGGTTTCCCGTCTCGAAATGCTGCGCAAACACAATATCCATCAGTCTGCATCCCCGATCTGACCGCACTCATTACGGCGGCGAAGATCGGCAGCCCCCGTGTCCGCACTGGGACCGGGAATGGGGCGAAAAGGGGAATATTGTTTACATATTGAAGACAATCATCCGGGTTGGGCAGGACTAGCCCGTGTTGCCGGATCCGCGCCCGCCCGGTTAGCGCCGCCTTGGCGCCTCCCGGGGCAGGCTGTGCTCTGCCCTTTTCGCCTCCGGAGCCGCCCAGAACATGCCAGATCAGACCTCCCCGATCCTGTCCCTGCCCTATCTGATGCCGTCGCAGGCGCAGAAACACGTGACCCATAACGAGGCGCTGCAAATGCTGGATGCGCTGGTGCAGCTTCGCGTCGCCGCCTTTGACGCCGAGACCCCGCCTGCCGCCCCCGTGCCCGGCGATACCTGGGCGCTTGGGGCCAGCCCAACCGGCGCCTGGGCCGGGCAGGCCGGTCGTCTCGCCATCTGGCAGGGTGAAGGCTGGCTGTTCCTGGCGCCGCAGCCCGGCTGGCGCGCCTGGGGCCTGGCCGAAGAAGAACTGCGCCACTGGGATGGCAGCGCCTGGCGCCAGCCGCCGCATCTGGGGCTCAACACCAGCGCCGATGCCAGCAACCGCCTCGCCATCGCTGCCCCGGCCACGCTGCTGACCCACGACGGCGCCGGGCACCAGCTGAAGATCAACAAGGCCGCTGCCTCCGACACCGGTGCGCTGCTGTTCCAGTCGGGCTGGAGCGGGCGGGCCGAGATGGGCCTTCTGGGCGATGACGATTTCTCGATCAAGGTCTCAAGCGATGGCAGCAGCTGGACCGAAGCGCTGCGCATCACCGGCGACGGCGATGTTCTGGTCGATGGCGCCCTTATCGGCGGCGGCGCCGATTACGCGGAATATTTCGAATGGGCCGATGGCAATCCCTCGGGCGCGGACCGGCGCGGCATCGCAGTGGCGCTGGGTGGCGGCAAGATCCGCCCGGCAGAGATGGGCGAGGATCCCATCGGCGTGGTCTCGGTCACGCCTTCGGTGCTGGGCGGCGGCGATGGGGGCGGCTGGCGCGGCAAATACCGAAACCGCCCGATTTGAACCGCCTGCTCGTATGTCCCGTTGATTGATAAGAGACGTCTTTAATGACGTCATTAAAGACGTCTCCTACAGGGAGGCAGGGATGCGGGGCGAAATTCTGGGCGTGGAGCGTCGGCGCCGATGGAGCGACGACGAGAAGTTGTCGATTGTGCTTTCGGTCGGTGTGAACGGCGCGACGGTATCGCAAGTCGCGCATCGGCACGAGATTAGGAGGCAGCAGATTTATGCTTGGCGATACGAGTTGAGGAAGAAGGGGCTTCTTACGCCTGACGACACGGCGCTGTTCTTGCCGGTCGATATTGCACTGCCGCCCGGCCCGCCGGAAACATGCGTGCCTGACGCGAGCTCGGTGCTGATCGAAGTGGTTCTGCGCCAGGGCCGCAGCCTCCGGGTCGATGCCCATGTGGACGCGACGGTGCTAACCCGTTTGATCCAAGCAGTGGAGGCGGCATGATCGGCCCCGGCACCGGCGTTCGGGTTTACTTGGCTTGCGGTCACACTGATATGCGCAAGGGTATCGCGGGCCTGTCCGCCATCGCGCAGGATGTCTTGAGGCAGCGGCCATCGAACGGTGCCGTGTTCGCGTTTCGGGGGCGCCGGGGCGACAGGGTGAAACTTTTGTATTGGGATGGTCAGGGATTTTGCCTTTATTACAAAGTCCTCGAGAAGGGCCGTTTCCCATGGCCTGCAGCGACGGATGGCAGCGCACGTCTGACCGCAGCTCAACTGGCCATGCTCTGGGAAGGAATTGACTGGCGTCGGCCGGATTGGGGTGCGCCGCCAGCCCGGACGGGTTGAATTATCTCTCTGGAATCGTTTGTTTTTATGGCGCCTGATCAGCGGTCATGGTATTCTCCGCCATGTCCGACGAAGCCACGCCTCTCTCCAATGATCCTGCCGTCCTGAAGGCGATGATCGTCGCATTGCAGGCGGAAAACCAGAAGATGTCCGCCAGTTTGCGAGCCCATGATCTGCTGGTTCAGGCTCTGCGTGTCCGGATCGCCAAATTGCAGAAGCAGAAATTCGGTTCCAGCTCGGAAAAGATCGAACGCGAGATCGAACAACTGGAACTGGCACTCGAGGGCCTGCAGGTGGCGCTCGCCGAGGCGGATGACCTGCCGACCGAGGGCGACGATGAACCGGAGGCGGAAAACCGGCCCCCGAAACCCGCTGAGATGCGGGACCCGAGGCGCCGCCGCCCGAAGGTGTCGAAGGACACGCCGCGCGAACGCCGCGAGCTTGATCCCGGCGACAATTGTCCGGATTGCGGGGGCGACCTTCGGGTGGTGGGCGAAGATGTTAGCGAGCTGATCGACATGATCGCGGCTCAGCTGAAGGTCATTGAAATTGCGCGGATCAAGAAATCCTGCCGACGCTGCGAAAAGATGGTGCAGGAGCCTGCGCCCAGCCGACCAATTCCACGCAGCATGGCGGGCCCGAACCTGCTGGCTTATGTACTGGCCTCGAAGTTTGACGACCACGTTCCGCTCTACCGCCAGAACGAGATCTTCGCCCGCATGGGCGCGGACATCCCGGACACGACCCTGGTTGACTGGTGCGGCGGGGCGATGAAGACGCTGGCGCCGCTGATCGGGAAGATCGAGACCGAGATCATGGCCAGCGATCTTCTGCACGCAGATGACACGCCCATCCGGGTTCTCGATCGTGGTCGGCGCGACAAGGGGCTTGGCAAGGGTGTCAAGAAAGGCCGGATCTGGGCCTATGTCCGCGATCAACGCCCCTGGGCGGGCACGGCTCCACCCGGTGCGGTCTACCGGTTCGCCCCGGACTGGAGGGAAGAGCATGTCCTTGCCCATCTCGGCGAAACCCGAGGTATTCTCCAGGCGGATGGCTATAAGGGCTATGCCAAGCTCTACGCTGCCGATTTGGACGGCACGAGCCAGTTCCGAGAGGCTGCTTGTTGGGCGCATCTACGCCGCGACTTCCACGATGTCTGGACCGCGACGAAATCCGAAATCGCGCGCGCGGCGCTCGACCGGATCGGCGCGCTCTACGACATCGAACGGGAAATCAGCGGCAGGCCCGCCGAGGTGCGGCTGGCCGTTCGTCAAAAGGAAAGCAGGCCCAAGGTCGATGCGTTCCGGAACTGGGCCGAAAAGCAACTCACGCGCATTCCCGGCAAGAGCGATCTGGCCAAGGCGTTCCGCTACGGGCTGAGCCGCTGGCCCTCGTTCACGTTGTTCCTTGAGGACGGGCGCGTAGCCATCGACAACAATCCCGCCGAGCGCGCGTTGAGACCGATTGGCGTCGGAAGGCGGAACTGGCTATTCGCGGGCTCCGATACCGGTGGTGAAACGCTCGCTCGCGCCATGACCGTGATTGAGACCGCCAAGTTGAACGGGCTCGATCCGCAGGCCTACCTCGCCGACGTCTTGGATCGCATCCACGATCACATGAACAATCGCCTGGCCGAATTGTTACCTTGGAATTGGAAGCCTTCGGAACACGCGCGCAACGAGGCCGCGTAATGGCAACAGCCACCTATGTCTGTTCCATCGCCCATGTCGCCAACCTGCTGAACGAAGACCGCGAACTTCTCGAGGCCATCGTTAGCAACGACAACAACCTCTCCTACGGAAACATAGTCAGCGTTCACATCGGGCCGGACGATTACATCACGGCGCTCACCGATGATGGCATCGAAGAACTGCGCGACATGCTCAAATCGGCACGCGGGTCCGTCAAGGAATGGAACAACTTCCTCGAAGACTTCGTCGCCGAGCCCGACATCATCGCACGTGTCAAGGACCAGCCGCTGCGGTAGGAATCGGGCGCTTACCAAATACCTGCGCGACGATCTGGGCAGCCCCCTGTGGGAGGAAGGCGCAAATGGCCAGCAGAGCCGCCGTCTGAACCCCGCCTATGATCCCACCCGCCCCTATGTGCCGCGCGCGGAGCGGGCCGAATGGGCCATGGTGGGTCTCATTGGCAAGCTGCGCCTGCGCCGGGGCCAGCCCACGGATGCGCGCTGGATCAGGCTGCAGCAGGTGTCAGAAACCGTAGAGGAATGGCTGCTGCGCTGAGCGCGCGCTCCCCCTTATCCCTTGGCCCCCTGACCACGGGCGTAGACATCCTCGTAGCGGATGATGTCATCTTCGCCGAGGTAGCTGCCGGTCTGCACTTCGATCAGCACCATCGGCACCTTGCCGGGGTTCTCCATCCGGTGAACCGAGCCAAGCGGGATATAGATCGACTGGTTCTCGGTCACGAGGCGGACCTCATCATCGACGGTGACCTTTGCGGTGCCTTCGACCACGATCCAATGTTCCGATCTGTGGTGGTGGCTTTGCAATGACAGCGCCGCGCCGGGATGCACGTGGATGCGCTTCACCTGGAACCGCTCGCCCACCGCCAGGCTTTCGAACCAGCCCCAGGGGCGGTGATCCATCGGGAATTCGGTCGCCTGTTTGGCGGATTTTTCCTTCAGCGCCGCCACCGCCAGCTTCACGTCCTGCGCGCGAGAGGCATCGGCCACCAGCACCGCATCGGGCATCGCCACGGTGATCACGTCCTTAAGGCCGATCCCCACCACCTCAAGGGCGTCGTCTTCGGAGCGAATGAGGCTGTTGTCGCAATCGATCGCAGTGGCCGCCCCCGAGGTGACAACCCCCCGGTCATCCGGGCCGCTTTCGCGCCAGACCGCGTCCCAGCCGCCAAGATCCGACCAGCCGGCCGCAAAGGGCACCACAGTGAGATTGTCGGCCTTTTCCATCACCGCATAGTCGATCGAGATATCCGGGCAGCCGTCCCAGGCGCCGGGATCAAGCCGGAAGAAGCCGAGATCCGGCGCCCCTTCTGTGATCGATGCCGTGACCGGCGCCAGCAGATCCGGCGCATGAGCGCGGAAGGCCGCAAGAATGGTCTTCACCGAAAACAGGAAGATGCCGGCATTCCACAGGAACTGCCCAGAGGCGAGCATCTCTTCGGCGCGGGCGGCATCGGGTTTTTCCACGAAGCGTTTCAGGCCGATGGCGCGGGGGGTGAAATCTGGGGTAAATTGAAGGGGGGCCCCATCCAGTTCCAGATAGCCATAGCCGGTTTCCGCATGGGTCGGCTTGATGCCGAAGGTGACGATCTGCCCGGCCTCGGCGGCGGCCTGCCCGGCCTGAACGGCAGCGCGGAAGGCGGGCGCATCGGGCACCACGTGATCGGAGGGCGCCACCAGCATCAGCCCGTCCGGGTCGCTCTGTTCCAGATAAAGCGCCGCCGCCAGCACCGCCGGCGCGGTATTGCGCCCGGCCGGTTCGATCAGAATGGCGCCGGGGTCGATGCCGATACCCGCCAGCTGTTCGGTGACGATGAAGCGGAAATCGGAATTCGTGAGCACCATGGGTGCTGCATACCCCGCCCCGGACAGGCGCAGGGCCGAAGCCTGAAACAGGGTTTCCTCGCCTACCAGCGGCACGAATTGCTTGGGGTAGCTTTTGCGGGACAGAGGCCAGAGCCGGGTGCCGGAGCCACCGCACAGCAAGATGGGAGTGATCGTTGAAGATGCGCTCATCGCCTGTTCCTTTATGCTGTCCTGCCTGCCGGGCGCCTGCCGCCGCGGATCAGAGCGCCGCCAGGGCCGCTACCGCCTCGGGGAGGGGGTAATGATGATTGCCGACAAACAGCCCGTTTGCGTCAATGTAATCGGCATTCGTCAGCGCCCCGTGAATGTCATAGTCGAAATACTTCATCACCTCGTTCTTGGCGAAATTGCCGGCCACGATGGGGCGGCATTCAAACCCGGCGGCGGCCAGCTGTTTCACCAGATCGGCGCGGGTCAGCCCCGCCTCTTCGCGGATCACCAGCGAGAACCCGAACCAGCTCGATTTGCCGATTTCGCGCTGGATCATGAACTTGGGATGATCGGCGAGTTTTTCCTGCACCAGCGCCCCGTTGGCGCGGCGCCCTTCGATCAGGTTCGGCAGTTTCTTCAGCTGCTCCTGCCCCAGCGCGCCGGACATCTCCAAGGGGCGCAGGTTGTAGCCCGGCAGCACAAAGCGGAAGCTTTCCTCAAAAGGATCATCGCTTTTCTCGCCGGTGACATGGTTGAATTTCGGCAGGTTGCGGGTCCAGCCATGGGCGCGCAAGCTCAGCATGACGTGGTAGAGTTCCTCGTCATCGGTGACCACCATGCCGCCTTCCATGGTGGAGATATGGTGCGAGAAGAACGACGAGTAGGTGCCCATGACACCGAAGGTGCCGGCCTCCTTGCCGCCATAGGTGGCGCCCATGGATTCGCAATTGTCCTCAATCATGACGATCTTGCGGTCCCCGATCAGCGCCTGGATGGCGTCGAAATCATTGGGGTTACCTAGGAGATTCACCACCATGATGGCGCGGGTCTTGTCACTGATCGCCGCCTCAAGCGCTGCCAGATCGTAGTTCAGCGTCTCGCGGTCGATATCGACGAATTTCATCCGGAGACCGTATTGGCCCAGGGGATAATAGGTGGTGGACCAGCTGACCGCCGGGACGATGATCTCATCGCCGCGTTCCAGCTTCAGGTCGGGGTTCTTGGTGAAACACAGCGCCGCGGTCATCAACAGGTTCGCCGAGGAGCCGGAGTTGACCATGACGGCGAACTTGCTGCCGAACTGGGCGGCGAACTGCTCTTCATAGGCGCGCACCTCGGGGCCCATCGAGAACATGTCCGAGGCGATCACGCGCTGCAGCGCATCCTGTTCCGCCTGATCCCAGGAGGAGGTGGCAAGAGGGTATGTGAAGGTCATGCGTGTCCGCTTTCCAGATAATAGCGATAGGTCTGCGCGATGCCGTCGCGCAAGGTCGTCGGTGCCTGCCAGCCCCAGGTAGTCTGGCGCTCGGTCGAGCAGAGCTTCTGCTTCATGCCCACGGGTTTGCTCAGATCATGGGTGAAGGAGCCCTGCCAGCCGATCACCTCGGCCACCGTGGCGTAATAATCGTTGATCGAATGATCGTGACCCAGGCCGATGTTCATGGCGCCGGGGAGCGTCTCAAGATCCTCTGCCGCCTTCCAGATGGCATCAGCCAGATCGGCGGCGAACATGAATTCGCGCCGCGCGGTGCCATCGCCCCAGATCTCGACTGCGGCCTCGCCGGTCTTCATGGCCTGATGCACCTTGTGGATGATGGCCGGCAGCAGATGCGAATGCTTCGGGTCGAACTTGTCGTAGGCGCCATAAAGATTGCAGGGGATCAGCGTCTTGTAGAGCGCGCCAGGGTCCTCCTGACGGATGTAATCGCACAGGCGCATGGCCATGATCTTGGCCAGGGCATAGCCTTCGTTGGTGGGCTCCAGCGCACCGGTGAGGATGCTTTCCTCGCGCAAGGGGTTTTCCCCTTCGCGCGGGTACATGCAGGTGGAGGCCAGATTGATCAGCCGGGTCACACCCGCGGCCCGCGCCCCCATGATGACATTACGCCCCATGGCGAGGTTCTCATCGAGAAAGGCCACCGGATTGGCCATATTGGCCTGGATGCCACCGACCCGGCCCGCCGCATGGATCACCAGATCGGGCTTGTGCGCCTCCAGATAGCTGGCCACGGCACCCGCATCCGTCAGGTCCAGCTCGCGGCTGCGCGGCGCCAGGATCTCCCACCCGGCCGCTGCCGGGTGATCCAGAACATTGCGCCCCACCATGCCGCCGCCGCCGGTGAGGAACAGACGTGGTTTTGCACTCATCCCCTCAGTCCTCGCGCGCCACCGGCGTGTCATAGCCGTGCTCCATCAGCACGCGGGAGCGCTGCGCCACCTTCAGATCCTCACGGACCATTTCAGCGCACATTTCCTGCACGGTGATCTCGGGCGTCCAGCCCAGTTTCGCCTTGGCCTTGGCCGGATCGCCCAGCAGCGTCTCCACCTCGGCCGGGCGGAAATAGCGCGGATCGATGCGCAGGATCACGTCACCCACCTTCAGCGCCGGGGCCTTGTCGCCTTCGATGGCCGCCACGGTGGCGACCTCATCGGTGCCCTCCCCGGTGAAGGCCAGGGTGATGCCCAGCTCGGCGGCGCTCCATTCAATGAACTGGCGCACCGAATACTGCACGCCGGTGGCAATGACGAAATCCTCGGGCGCATCCTGCTGCAGCATCATCCACTGCATGCGCACGTAATCCTTGGCATGGCCCCAGTCACGCAGCGCATCGATATTGCCCATGTAAAGGCAGTCTTCCAGGCCTTGCGCGATATTGGCCAGACCGCGGGTGATCTTGCGGGTGACGAAGGTCTCGCCGCGGCGCGGGCTCTCGTGATTGAACAGGATACCGTTGCAGGCATACATGTCATAGGCCTCGCGGTAGTTCACCGTGATCCAATAGGCGTACATCTTGGCCACCGCATAAGGGCTGCGCGGGTGGAAGGGCGTGGTCTCGGTCTGCGGCACCTCCTGCACCAGACCATAGAGTTCCGAGGTCGAGGCCTGATAAAACCGGGTCTTCTTTTCCAGCCCCAGGAACCGGATCGCCTCCAGGAGCCGCAGGGTGCCCATGGCATCCACATCGGCGGTATATTCCGGCGCCTCGAAGGAGACCGCGACATGGCTCTGCGCGCCAAGGTTATAGACCTCGTCAGGCTGCACCTCGGACAGGATCCGCGTCAGGTTGGAACTGTCGGTGAGATCGCCGTAATGCAGTTTGAAACGGGCATTGTCAGTATGGGGATCCTCGAAGATATGATCCACTCGCTGCGTGTTGAAGGAGGAGGCGCGGCGTTTGATCCCATGCACCTCATAGCCCTTCTCCAGCAGGAATTCCGCCAGATAAGAGCCATCCTGCCCCGTCACCCCGGTGATCAGCGCCTTTTTCATATGTCGTCCTTACCAAACCCGTGCAGACAGAAACGGCCTGCAATATTTCCAATACCTTCCCGCCGTGGGGATTGGCCGCATATTAGGCGATGATGACAGAGGATGCCATTGATCACATGGCTTTTTCATGTGGCCTGCCGCCCGCACGACCAGGACCACAATGCACTTTAGCGCTAGCGCTATAGCGGATGGACCGGACTGAGACTTAAGTCCGAATTGCCGCCTGGCTTTGGAGGAGCAAAACCTGCGCTCATCCCCTCAGAAACATTTCCGGATAGAAAACAGGCCTTTTCACCAGACCAGCTCACACCATAAAATCAATCTGATCCGAACAGATCCCGTGTGAAAACTCGTTCAGCAACATCCGCCAGTTCATCCGAACGGCGGTTGGTCAGGATCACATCGGCACGCGCCTTTAGCTGCCCGAGGTCGTGCAGCACCTCGGAGCCAAAGAAATGCTCTTCCCGGAGCGACGGTTCATAGACGAGAACCTCGATCCCCTTGGCTTTGAGACGCTTCATGATCCCCTGGATCGAGCTCTGGCGGAAATTGTCAGACCCCTGTTTCATCACCAGCCGGTAGATGCCCACCACACGTGGTTGCCGGGCAATGATCTGATCGGCAAGGAAATCCTTGCGGGTGCGGTTGGCATCGACGATGGCGCGGATCAGGTTCTGTGGAACCTCGGAGTAATTCGCCAAGAGCTGCTTAGTATCTTTCGGCAGGCAATAGCCGCCATAGCCGAAAGAAGGATTGTTGTAATGACTGCCGATGCGTGGATCCAAACCGACCCCTTCGATAATCTGGCGACTGTCCATGCCACCGGCCATGGCATAGCTGTCGAGCTCGTTGAAGAAGGCCACCCGCATGGCGAGATAGGTATTGGCGAAGAGCTTGATCGCCTCGGCCTCAGACGAGTTGGTCAGCAGCACCGGCACATCCGCGTCGATGGCGCCGCCGCGCAGCAGTTCGGCGAAGACGCGGCCGCGTTCGGAGCGTTCGCCGACGATGATCCGGCTGGGGTGCAGGTTGTCGTAAAGCGCCCGCCCCTCGCGCAGGAACTCCGGGCTGAAGATCACCCGGTCCGTTCCCAGCCGCTCCGGCACCCCGGCGATGAAGCCTACCGGGATCGTTGATTTCACCACGATGGTCGCCTCCGGCGCGATCCGGGTCACGCTGCGGATCACCGCGTCGACGCTGGAGGTGTCGAAGAAATTGGTCTCCGGGTCGTAGTTCGTGGGGGTCGCCACGATGACGTAATCGGCACCGGCAAAGGCCGCCTCCGGATCGGTGCTGGCGGTGAGCCGCAGCGGCTTCTCGGCCAAGTACTGTTCCAGCTCGGTATCCGCGATCGGACTGCGCCGGGCGTTCACCGCCTCGATCCGCCCCGCGTCGATGTCGAAGGCATGCACGTCATGGTCCTGCGCCAGCAGAACCGCATTGGAGAGGCCGACGTATCCCATGCCGGCAACGGCGATTTTCATGACAGGCATCGTCCTTCCAGATCGGGTTTCAAAACTCTGACATACTTGCCCCACCCTGTCCTTGAAAACTCCGAGGACTGCAAGCCCGCACAGTTTACGATGGGTTCAGCTCCACTTTCATCAACACAAGCTGAGGTTTGGCAGATCAAAAAAACTGTTCCAAGTATGCCTGATCCTCATCCGTCAATTCCAAACCGGGTACCCGCCGAGCGGGCACAGGAATAAGCTTAAGCCACTCCCGGACAGCTCGAGACTCATCGAGCGACCCGGGACTTAATTGTCGCAAAATCGCGAGATGTGTTGTCGGCAGCTTCTCGTTTACACTATTTTTTATAGCGCGTCAATCTGGGTGAGAGGCTAGCGACAATCAGGATGAGATTCTACGTCGCGGCATCGGAGACGTTATCATCGTGATTTCCGCTGGCAAGTTTTTCTTCGGCTGCTGTTTGTCGCTCCGCGTCAATCAGCGGTGTATTTTTGATTGTCGCGTAAGCGGCAGGCCTGCCTCTCTTCCGTTTCGCCTCCATGGCCGATCGTCGTCTGTAGCTTTCCACGTTCATCTCGAAGATGGTCGCATGGTGGACGAGCCTGTCGACGGCCGCGAGCGTCATTGCCGGATCGGGGAAGACCTTGTTCCATTCGCCGAAGGGCTGATTGGCGGTGATCATGATGGACCGCCTCTCGTACCGCGCCGAGATCAACTCGAAGAGGACGCTGGTTTCGGCCTGGTCCTTGGTGACATAGGCGAGATCATCGAGGATGATCAGGTCGAACTTGTCCAGTTTGGCAATTGCGGCCTCAAGCTGCAGTTCCCTGCGGGCCACCTGCAGCTTCTGGACAAGATCGGTGGTTCTCGTGAACAGCACCCGCCAGCCGTTCTCGATCAGTGCCAGGCCGATGGCGGCCGCGAGATGCGACTTACCGCCGCCGGGCGGGCCGAACATCAGGACATTGGCGCCCTTGGCCAGCCAGCTGTCTCCCGCCGCCATGGCCATGACCTGTGCTTTCGAGATCATTGGAACGGCGTCGAAGTCGAAGCTGTCCATCGTCTTGCCGGGCGGCAGGTGCGCTTCGGCAAGATGGCGGGCGATCCTGCGGTGGGCGCGTTCGGCCAGTTCGTGCTCCGCAATAGCGGCCAGGAAGCGGGCGGCAGGCCAGCCCTCCCGGTCAGCCTGTTCGGCGAATTGCGGCCAGAGAATCTTGATGGTTGGCAGCCGCAGGTCGTTCAGCATGATGCTGAGGCGGGCCTCATCGACGGTATGGGAGCTCGTCATGCCTGTACTCCTGCTGCATCCGCCGTTTTGACGAGGGCTTCATAGCTGTCCAGGGACACGGATTGCACGGTGACGGCCGGCAGACAGGCCGGGTCCGGTGCGAAGTGCCTTCGAAGGACAGCAAGATCTGGGAGACCGCCGGCCTCGAGCACCTTGGCCAGTTCCGCTGCCAGCGCCCGCTCGCAGCTGCGCTCATGCGCCAGGGCAAGCAGCTCGACTGTGATCTTGCAGGCCTGCCGTTCGGGCAGCCGGTCGATGAGCGCCTCGAAGGCACGCCGGTACTCCTGGCGCGGGAAGAGCTTGTCGCGGTAAACGAGATGCAGAAGGGCCATGGGCTTCCTGCGCAGCGAATGGATGACATGGTGATAGTTCACGACCTGGTCATGCTTGCCGTTCGCCTTGGCCCGCCCCCTGGGCAGGGTCAGCAGGTGGGTGCCTCCGGAGAAGACATCAAGCCTGTCGTCAAACAAGCGCACGCGCAGCCTGTGCCCGATCAGGCGGGAGGGCACGGTGTAGAAGACCTTGCGCAATGTGAAGCCGCCGGTGCTGGAAACGGTGACGATCACCTCCTCGAAGTCCGTGGTGCGGCGTGCGGGCAGCCCAACTTCAACAGCTAAGCGCGTAAGCGACTGATATTGTTGGAGCGGGATGCCCGCTTTTGCCACAACATGGCCGTTTCAGGCGGGTGTTTTCAGATCCAGGGCTTCGAAGAGGTCGAGTTGTTCC
>NZ_JBDOQR010000088.1:0-14587 GCF_039839315.1 Phaeobacter sp. CAU 1743
GGCTGGGAAACCCTCTCTCAGCCCCTCGAACCCATGCCCCTTGACCTCGCAGCCTAAAACACCGACCCTTCACATGCCCGGAGCGCGCCGCCAGGGAATTTCCACAGCATTCGCGACACGACCGCGCCATCAGCCCCGGTCGCACGCTCGGCGTGGCCTGGTACCGGTACCCGGATGAGAGCCACAACGGCGACGGTCGTCACATCGGCTATCTTCAGGACCGCGACCAGAAGCTCGCGCGCCTCGACCCGGAACTCTTCGAACATCTGAGCGGCGTGGTCCGGACGGCGCGCTCGATCCGGTCCCTGCTTCCGGTCCTCAGTGACGCGCGGTCCTCGGATGAGGCGCTGGACGTCGCGAAAGTACCGGTCCAGAAGCGCCGGTCATGGCGCGCATCCTGGTTCGATCGGGTGATGGGCGACCTGGAAGGTTGCGACCTCGTCTTCGCGGACCCGGATAACGGACTGACGGACGACGATGATCGCCGTAAAGGGCGGGCGACCTTCGGGAAGTCGCTACCGATCTCTGAGGCGCTACGGCTCAGCGAGGGCCGGGCCGCCGTGATATACCACCACAACACCCGCCGTGCCGGCGGTCACGACGCTGAGGTCGATCATTGGATGTCGGTCCTCGGCGCCCCGTGCCTCGCGGTGCGGGCGCGAGCCTACAATTGTCGGACCTTCTTCATCGTGAACCCGGATCAGCGCATGGAGGACGATGTCCATCGTTTCTGTGACCGGTGGTCCATCCTGAAGGTTTCACTTCACACTCGAGGATAGACAGCACGCGCGAAGTCCGGTTCGCTGAGCCTATTGGGCCTCTGCAACCGTCCCACAGCTTCAGGCCCGGTGTCGTGGTGCAGATTTCGGATCAGGGTTGTGGGTCTTTCGGGAGGAGGCATCCTACCCGGTCCATCAGGGTGATGAAGGAGGCGCGCCCATGTCAGACCCAGCTTCCCCCAAATCGAACGGTGGACAGTCTCTTACCGAACCGGACGATCAGAACCCGGCGTCTGAACCGCGCGCGGGACTGTTTCGCAGGAGCTTGACCTGAACGGCGTCCTGGAGGAACTGACCGTCACGGGTGAAGATGCGGATGTGAGAGATCGGCGGACCGGATCGTAACCGGGCCAGCTTCGTCGTCGGCAGCCAGCTGTCGATTCGGAATCTCCTCCTCTGTAATGGACTGTAGACCCGACTGGCAGCGCTGGGCGGGTTCACCGGATCGGCGCATTTTTCGCAACGCTACGTTTGCGAAAAAACGTGCCAAGACCGTCCCAAACCACCCGGATCGAGTTGATCCCGTTGAAAAAACCCTCGCCGCTTCGGCTTGCGAAAAACGCGCCCGCACCTTGCGAAAAAAACTATATTTATCAATTTGCTACGCCGATATCCGGTACAGTCAGGGCTGGCGGGCGGCGGTCTCTTCGTGTATCCCTCGGCTCACGACAGGAGAACAAAATGAGATCGCACACCACCTCTGACGGACGCTGATCCGTCGTCTGACCGTCTCGGTCCCGACCATCCGGTCCGGACCCTGACGCCCGATCAACTGAACACAGCCCAACCGAACCAGAACGCGCATTTGCGCGAACGATACCCCTTAACCTCGAGGAGCCCGACATGACGAAACCGCAGCCTATCCCACACGATCCACCTAGCGGACCTGACGTGATCGAGGGGCTGCCGCCCCTTCCGGGGCTTCACGAGGCCCTCGCCTACATCGCCAAGGGAAACCCGCCTACGGCAGACCTGCAGCTGGAACCGGAACTTGAGGGCGACGCTGACGACGACCTCGATCATGATGCGCTGGAAGCAGCCGATGATGCGGTTTCGGCGTTTCGGCCTGATCCCTCGGAAATGCTGATGGCCGTGATGATCCTTCGGATCTATGGGGCCGCGGCGTCCTGCGATCAGCCGTTGCGGCCCGAGCCCGGCCTTCTGTCGACGGTCATCATTTCCGGTCCGGAGGACCGCCGGCGCTTCGCCCAGATCCTGCCGGATCTGCCCATCGTCCGCCCGAAGGGCGCGCAATCGCCTGTCGTCGCCATCGAAGACGGCTCCACGGTCGAACGGTCCATAAAAGAACTCGCCCATCGAGTTGAAGGCCTGGTCGAGCGGGGTAAGCCGGTGATCGTCGGGACGTCCCGGCCGGAACGCCTCCCGGCGGACCTGCTCGCGCTTGAAACCCTGCGATTGACCCTGCCGCCCATCAACAAGCGGATGGTCCAGGTATTGCTGGAGGTGCTGCACCCGACCCAGCAGATTCTGATTCCCATGGACGATGCGGATCTGGCGCTGGTGCCGGCGATCCACCTTGCGCCCGTCTTCGCGGCGGAAACCGCCGATCAAGCAGCGGACCGCCTGCGCCGGATCGCGGTCAAGCGCCCGGCGGTTTCCACCGGTCCGACGCTGGACGATGTCCACGGCCAACCGGAGGCTGTCGCCGCGCTCCGCCAGGTCGCGCGCGATCTTCATGAGTGGCGCGCCGGCCGGCTGAAATGGAGTGAGGTGACGCGGTCGTTCCTGCTGATCGGACCGCCAGGCACCGGAAAATCGATGCTTGCAGAAGCCCTTGCGGGAAGTTCCGGGATCACATTCGTCAAGACAAGCTACTCGGATTGTCAGCGGTGTGGACATCAGGGTGATTTTTTACGCGAGCTGAACGCCTCCGCGGATCGCGCGGTAGCTGGCCTCCCGAGCGTCTGGTTCATCGACGAAATCGACTCTTTTCATAAGCGGGGCCAGTCAACCTCCGGCTACATGGTAGGCGTGGTGAATGGATTGCTGACCCTGTTGGATCGCGTGTCAGCTACCGAAGGGGTCATCCTGGTCGCCGCTACGAATGATGTTGAGCGGATCGACACGGCGGTCATACGCGCCGGCCGGTACGACCGGCATATTCGGGTCACGCCTCCAGACAGAAGCGGCGTGCGGACCTTCCTTTCGTCCGCTCTCGCGGCCACGGTGACAGCGGATCATCTGGACCGCCTGGCTGATCAGTTGATGGGGCGGAACTCATTGCACTCGTGCGGGACGCCCGGACCCGGGCGCGTGCAGAGGGGAAGCCCTTCGCAGCGGACCACGTTCAGGCGGCCGCCGATGCCGTCCAACTGCCGCTGGCCGCAGATCTGATGTGGCGCGTCTGCGTTCATGAGGCCGGCCATCTCGTGGCCGGACATGTGTTCGGGCTCCCGGCTGCCACGTCGGCGCGCGTGGCCCCGACCGGGGGCGAGGTGATACGACCGGGTCTTCCGAGCCACACGCGCAAGAGTATCTGGGGATACCAGTGCGCCGTGCTTGCCGGCCGCGCCGCCGAGGAGGTGCTGCTGGGCGACATCTCCTCCGGCGGTGGAACCGGGGTTTCCAGTGACCTGGCGCAAGCCACGCGGCTCGCGATTGAGGCGGAATGCGGGCTCGGCTTCGGCCCGACGCTGACCTGGGTGCCGCCCGAAACCCCTTATTCCTTGCTCCCGGAGCCGATGCGCCAGAGGATCGAAGCGTCGCTTCAGGCGGTGCAGGCCGAGGCGCGGGCCGCGATGGACCGGCACCGGACCACCGTCGAGCGGGTCGCCGGGGTCCTGTCCGAGCGGCGTGAACTGGATGCGGCCCAGATCGCCGATCTCCTGTCCGATATTGTTCAGGAGCCGGTCCGTCCCGAAGGCCGGACGTCGGCGGGGGTGGAGTGATGATCCCGGGCCGCGGGGGTGCGCCCCCTGCGGTCCGGCTGGCGTGTCGGAACGATGTCCGAGCAGGAACCCATGAAGATCAAGATACGCCCGAGGCTGAACACTGGAATGGTCAGCGAAGCCCGCCGCCTCGGGCTCGATGTTTCCCGGATCGTGGACGACGCCTTGATCCAGGAAGTCGAGGCAGAACGCCGCCGGCGTCAGGCCGACCGGGGCGGGGACCGCGAAGACGGCGACGGGACCGGGTCCGGCACCACGGCGAGTTAGCCGAAGACGCGCCCGCTCACGCTGCGGCCGCCCGCGCTACCAGACGACAAGACCCGGTTCGACCATTCACGCGACGTGACCGGGATTTTCCATTACAATTCAATCAGGAGACCATCATGGGAGACCTGTTCAAAATCCGAGCCGCAGCGAAAGCCCGCTCCCGCGAAAGGGACGAGGAGCGGCTGCGTCGGGGCGAGGTTACCCCGTCCCAGCTCCAGCAGGAGAATCTGGCGTTCCGGGGCTTCCGAAAGGGCGCGATCGGCCTGCCGGCGAAATACATGAAAAAGATCAAGCGGGACGCGGACAAGGACGACACGGACCCCACGACCGAATGAGGCGTCCAATTTGGCTTGTCGCTCATCAATCCCATATGTTTGCGCCAACATGGGCTTGGGCCGCGGTCATGTCCCCACATACAAGAGGGTTTCGTACCACTCGTCTGGTGTTTGACGGGGATCACGGTTCACAGGGAGCTCTTCGGTGCAGATGCAGGCCCGCAACAGGTTCCCAGGTTGACGCAAGTCCTTCACCAGCGCTGTTTTCAGGCGATGGGCCGCGACATAGGAAATCTCGTACCGGTGGGCGAGCCCATGCCCGGTCAGATTGTCCTCTTCCAGCCCCTTCGCGCAGGCGGTGATGACATCGCTGGCGGCGATGAACCACAGCCTGAGATCGAGCCTTGACCGGTGCATGATCGTTCCCGCCGTCACCGAAAACTGCGCCCGGCATGACCGGCACTGGTACAGTGAGCGTGTTTCAACCATCCCGATGTTCCGGTCGCCACACGATGGGCATGTCACACCTGACGGCCAGCGAACCTCCGCCAGGCGTCTTTGGCAGGACGCCGTATCCAGGAAGGCTTGCTCGACGCCGCCAATGGGGAGGGTTCGGCACATCTCCATCCATTCAACGCGCGCCTCGACGTCAACAACGTATTGTTTCCGCCGCTTCACGGTTCACCGGACCTCAACCCAGATCGGGGGCATGGTCACTGATCAACCTGGTCGGCGTGCCGGACCAGGACACGCGGAGCGCCTTCTTGGCCCGGGTGGCGGCGACGTGCAGAAGAGATCGATACTGGGTGACGATATCTTCGCGATCAGCCGCATCAACGGCCGATTTCAGGGCCCCGGGCGGTGGGAAGGCGGACTCGGCCAGGAAGGGGATCGCCACGGCGAAAAACTCCAGCCCCTTGGCGCGGTGCATTGTCGTGATCCGGACCCCGGGGACGGACCGGTCATCAGCGCCAGCCTGGAGAACCACTGTCTCGATACCGTCCGCCCGCAGCGCCGCGCTAACGCGCTCAACATCTGCGCGGCGCGCACAGAGGATTCCGATGTCCGAAAGTCGCACGTTTTCCGATGGGAGACTGCGAACCCAGGTTGAAACCCCTTTCAGTTCTTCGACTTCCGAAGTGCAGCCGACCAGTTCAGGCGATACACCATGCAGGAGGCTGACATAGCCCTTGAGGGTATCGCTTCCCTCATCGAGATCATCGACGCTGACGCCTTCCAGAACCGAAACAGCCCACGACCTGATTTCCTGCGTCGTCCGGTAGTTGAGCCTGAGCCGCTTCGAGCGGCCGCGCACGTTGATCCCGCAGCCCGCCATACTGGCGCGGCGCCCATAGATCCGCTGGTGCGCATCGCCCACGATGAAGAGCGAATTGCGATCCCCAGTCGGGCCTTCCGGGACGATCGCCCGGATCAGACGGAAGGCCTGCTCGCCCATGTCCTGCGCCTCATCCACGATCACGGCCGCATAGGGGAGGTTCGGTGCCTCGGAGGACAGGATTTCGATCGCTTCACGATAGGCATCATCCGGCTCGGCGAGCCCTTCACTCACCACTCGGGCTCGATAGTCAGCGAAGATATCCCATAGAGAGACCCGTTTTCGGCGGTCAAGCGGCGTACCGCGTCCGGCCCGGGATACCTTGAGGTAGGCCCTTTGATCCATCAGACCTTTCGCCTGAACGATCTGTGCCCATTCCGCGCGGATGAACGGTTCCGAGAGGCCCTCGGGAAGATCGTGGTCGTCGAACACTTCACGCCAGATCTGGTCCAGCCGGTCCCGCGCTTCCCCGAAGAACGCGACCTCACGCGCGAAGCTTTTCCGCTTCAGGAACTGGGAGACCCAGCGATCGAGGTTGATCACTTCGATCCGGGGCGGCCGGGCAGCCAGATGCTCCGGGCAGAGGGTCCGGAGGTTCGCTTCGATATCCTGTGCGAGACTGGTCGTGAACGTGGTCAACAGAACCCTTTGACCAGCCCGAGTCAGATCCTGTTCGATCTGGTCTGCCAGGTGCTTCGCCCGGTGCATGGCGACGACCGTTTTCCCGGTCCCGGCGCCCCCGCGCACCATGGCCGGGCCGTTATAGTCCCGGTAGGCGAGCTTGCGTTGATCGGGGTGCAGGAACACGCGCCACCCTTCGAGCCCTTCCTCGAAGACGCGCCGCAATTCTTTTTCATCTTCGGGGATGAAGATGGTCTGGCGGCTCTCTTCGGTCTCAATCATCTGATCGAAGGTCAGGTCGGCCGGTGGGGTTTCCGGGGCGGCTTCTGTCTCTTCCGGAACGCCCGTCAGCGCATAGACTTCCTCGTCGGAATAGCCCGCGGCGAGCGCATAGAGGATCTGATAGGTCAGCGGGTCGAAACCTTCTTCCGCCGTTTCGAGCCCCTCAATCGAAGTAAGGGCGCGGACGGCCGGGATTTCTTCGTCCGGAACACCGAGGGCCTTCAGCCGTTTATCGGCCACTGCCGAGAACGGTCGCGGCTCGTCAGCGCCCTGAGGCTCAGCCTCGACGACGGTTACGTCGAGTTCCTTAACGACGCGGATCCGGTTCGTGTCCGGGTCCAGTTTGACCCGCCGGTTTCCGGCCCAGCGGTAAGCCTTGTCGTGCTCGTTCACATGCACGAACATGATGTCGCGGCCGACCTCGAACGCGATGGCCCGGTACCCCTGATCAACCCGGAGGGATTTGATCGAGCTGTCTTTCGCGCCTTCCACCGTTTCAAGGTTGAGCCCGTTCGCGGACGGGTCCGACATATAGCGGGTCATCATATCCATGAAGCGCAGCGCCACCTTGTCGGGGAGCTTCCGCAGGCTTTTCATGCAGCCGATGTCATAGGAGACCCGCTTGTTGATCGCGTCCATCATGTGTTCATCTCCTGTAGTGCCTGTATAACTCTGGTGACCGTCTCGCCGATTGGATCGCTCTCCGGATCAAACGGGATGAGCCGCCAGCTCCCCCCCTCGCATGGCGTTTCCGCGATCGCGACGCCGGCCCCCTCCCAGCCAAACTCCATCATCCCCACGACCCGCCCCTCGACGAGGAGGTCATCCCCGAACCGGTCCGGGCCTGGCACTTGGGCTGCGATCAGGGCGTCGATCAGGGGGTGGAACAGGTCATCACAAAGGGCCCGGGCCTCGAGCCAGGCTTCGGTGTCCGCATCCGTCGGCCCGGTCCCGACCGACATATCGGGTGGCGAGAGCGTGTCGAGACCCGCCAGTTCAACGTGGAAACCACGCAGGCCCTGAAAGAGATTGACGAGCCGCCAGAGACCACGCCAAGCCTCGGCGTAGAGGGCTTTCGCCGCAGGCTCGTGGCCCGGATCAGGGAGTTCCGCGCGCAGCAGAAGCCGAATATCGGCGTCTGTTCCCGCCCATTCCGTCGGAGAAATCTGCTTGCAGGCCAGATAGAGGTCGAGCACTCCCGCCCCGACATGCTCCGTCAGGCCCGGTGTCAGCAGGAACTGCCGCCCCTCTTCCGTCAGGGAGGCCTGGCGTGGCAGCTGATCGAGCGGACGCCCGGTCGCAACGAAGCCCCGGGTCAGAATCGAACGGCCCGGAAGCCCATCGTCCCGGGCACCATCCAAAAGGCGCAAGAACCCCTCAAGGGAGCTTTCCCCCTGAAGGGCACGGACACCATCGATCTGATCTGCGAAGCCCGGGAAGGCGCACACCCGGGCGAGCCGTCCGACCTTCTCCCCGCTCAGGGCCGGTTCCGAGAGCGGATTAAGATAGGACCGGTTCTCTGCGTCGAGGTCTGCCCAGGCGAGGGTCCAGACCCTAACCTGACCAGACCGGATCATCAGGACCCGGTCGAGCAGGTCCTGGGCCACCGTCTCGGCGTGATACTCAAGGCCGTCCATCTCAAGAACGACGGGCACCGCTCCGGTCTGACCGGTGGGTGTAAGAAGGAAGTCGATCCGTTTGCGGGGGAGACCCTTGAAACGGGCATCGATCTGCACCTGGGGTTCGATCGTCCAGAGCCGAGGCCGGTCTTTCGGACCCGCGCGCAGCACAAAACCGCGACGCCCGCCCGAGAGAACCTGCGGGGTCAGTGCATCGTCACCATACCGGTTCGCAAGGGCGTTCAGGAGGCGCTTCTCAAGCGCACTTTCGACCATGGCGTCCCGGATCGACGCGTCGATCCCCGTCTCGGTCCGGCTGAGGCTGTCCCACTTCTGCAGGATCGCTTCCATCATTTGACGGGCTCGATCCCGATCCGGCTCGCCAGGTCCGAACTGGGAGCGGTACGGCTTCACGCATCGGAAGCAGCCGTTCCGATCCGGTTCCTGGTTACAAGGACAGTCCCGAAGCGCCTCCGCCGCGCGACTGATCACCGCCTTCATCGTGTCCGGGTGCTCTCCGACCTGCCGCAGATACCCGGACCCGCCCGGGACCGCATCATAGAGGTAGAGGCTGCGGACGGTGGTCATACCGTCGAGCTGGGCTGCGAAGATCGTGGAGCGAAGGTGGTCGACCTTCCCCGCGAAGTGTCGGCGCATGCCGAGGTTGATCGCGGCGACGAAGCTTTTCAGATCATCGTCATCCGCCTCACCGACGACAGGGATCACGATCCGTATCGCTTCGGTATCAAACTTCCGCATCAGGAAGACGCCGGTCTCCCACCTCTCGCGGGCGAGATCCGGTTCGCGGATGACCTTACAACTTGGCGGATGGGTCCCGCGATCGTCCTGGTCCCTCGCCGGCCTCTGCAGCGTGCCGCAATGACGGCAAATCAGGAACGGCTGCGCGGGTCTCTTCTCGCCTGCGATTTTCGGGCCAGGAAGGGCGGATTTCGGGCCGAAGTTGAAGTCCCGGAAGGTACAATGGGGCAGGAACTCGAACCCGAAGGGCGCACCATTGTCCCGGCTCGTGAACCAGGAAGAGGCGATCTCTTCCGGCCCGTGAAAGGGCATGAGAACTCGGTCGAACTGACGCTGGTCCCGCTGATCCCCATCCCGGATCGCAGCCTTCTCCTCGCTGTCGACAGAGATCACGGATTTGAGCTGGACGACATCGTGGTTGGACCCGGAGTCAGACCACATCTCATCCCCGCAGCGCGGGCAGATGTTGGTTTCCGCGCCCTCGATCCGGTGCGCGACATGGGAACAGGAGGGACAGAAGGTCCAGCGGCTCAGATCTTCCTTCCCGATCTCGATCCGCTCGATTTCGACCTGTCGCCCGTTCGCATAGAAGAACTGGCCCGGTGCGAACTCTGACAGGGCCGAGCTGGCCGGTCGGGAATACTCCACATAAAGAAGCCCGTCCTCGTCCCTCGAAGCGGTCTTGGAAGGATCGTTGCGGCGCGACAAGATCGACGTGAGTTTCACGCCCTCTTCTGGGAAGGCGTAGTTCGGCAGGATCCCTTTGTCGGTGAGGAATTTGATGACCGCCACGTCATCAATCCCGCTGCGGATCAACCGGTTGATCTCGGTCCGGTCACGCGCGATCTCGCCCTCCCGCTTCTCAAACTCGTCATCGGTCAACTCGGCGCGACGTTTCCGCAGCCGGGTCAGCTCCTTCGTGGCCTCCTCGCGCTTCTCGATCAGTCGAGCCTTCTCGGCGGCGGCGCCGTCGAATGCCGCGCCGATCCGCCACCCGATCGAGGTTTGATCGGTCCCGGTCAGGAAGCCGCGAACCCGGTTCACCAGGTCGGTGCGCGCCTGAACATCTGGCGGAAGCCCTGCCAGGAAGGCCGTCGCCAACTCATCCCCCTTGGCCCGGACCAGATCCAGCCACTCAATGGGGAAGCCCTGCGTCGCCCCGGAGGAGCGGCGTTTCAAGACATCGCGCACCTTCCCGTAATCCCCCGCCTCGGCGGACGCCGCGACATAGGTATCGAGGGTGAAGGCCGTCACCTGACGCAGAAGGACCTCTTCGGCCGCGAGGAAAACCCCTGGTGGGCGCACCTGCCCCGCCAGCATCGGGGTCGGATCCTCCCAGAACTGAAGGTCATGGGCCCGCGAATTGGCGAGGACCATGTTCAGGGCATTCCCATCGCGCCGCCCGCTCCGGCCCATCCGCTGGACGTAATTCGCCTCCTCCGGGGGCACCGAGCCCAGAAGCAGGGTCGAGAGGTCTCCGATGTCGATCCCCATCTCAAGGGTCGGGGTCGCGGAAATAAGGTTCGGGGCCCACCGTGTCTCGCCCGTGATGAACCCGGTCTCGACCCGCAGCCGCTCATCGGTTTCGAGGATGCCGGTATGCTCGCGCGCGACCACCCGGTGGTTCCGGTCGGATTGAAGAGATCGGCGCAGCGCCGGGCGCGACGGCATTCCCGCCACCACAAGATACCCGGAACAGCCGATCTTGGTGCAGGAGGATCCCGCCGCAAAAGCCTCGTTCTCCTCAAGCGCCGTCTCCTGCCGACCACAGCGATCACAGGTGAGCCCGATTGTCCGGGTCGTGACCGTGATCTTGTCCGGGTCGATCAGCCAAGCGTGCCGGTTCTGACCGTCCGGGCCGTCAACCCGGCGCAGGATGCTGTCCGCCTCGAGACGCTGCAGAACCATCGGGTAAATCGTATCCGGCTCCGTTCCATAGCGGAGATCCGCCGCGCCGAGGGTCCGGAAGAGCCAGTCCCGATACCAGCTCACCCCCTGCGATTTCGTGATGCGCTCGAATCCGATCGGTGGGTAAGCCAGTGTTACCGGGATGGGCGCAAGGCCGCGCCGACTGTCCGGTATCGGAAGCGTGCGGGTCCTGCCGACCCTCATTTGGGTCGCCGCTGCGAACCAGTTCAGGCCGCGAGCGCCCGAGGCCGTGGCAATCGCGCTGGCGATATAGGGATGCGCGACAGACCCTTGGCTGCGCATACGCTGCACCACACCCGAAAGGAACCGGGTAAGAACCGCCGGGTCGATGTCGGGGGCTCCGGGAAGGTCGTTCTTGAGCTCTCGGGCAAGCCGCTCCGCAGAAACGTTCAAAAGATCGGCGGAGACATCCGCTGCGGCCATGCCGTTCGCTTCAAGCGTATGACTGAAATGAGACCGATAGCTCAGGTCAACGAAATATTCCCACCCGAGGCGCAGCGTCATATGACGAAGGAAGCCCGTGTCGGTGATCGAGGTCCCGGTCCGGATCAGGTCCTGATATCGGCTCCGCCACGTCTGCTCTTTCGGAATATAGAGAGCGGTGAAGGCATCCGGCCCATGTTTTTCGAGCTCTGCGGCAGGAACGGTTTCGATCACCTCCGCGAGGCTCATCCCAACGGTTTCGGCTTCCTCAAGGGCGGTGAAGAGGGATTTCTGGTAGACTGAGAGGGCGTTCCGGGTCTCGGCCACCGCCGCCCGATGCGCCGCATCCTGCACGGAATCCGAGAACATCAGAAACCGCGGCTTCGCCTCCGGCTCTTCCTCGTTCTGGGCCGAGGTATAGAGGGTTCCCGTGATCCCGGTCGTCAACCGGGCCGCCCGCATCCCGAAGAGCAGGAGACCGCGCGCCTGACCACAGGCCGGGCAGGATCGGTCGATCCGCCCGCTCGTTGCATCCGTTGGGTCATACATCCAGACCGGTGCGGCGGGGCCGGTTTCGAGATTGTCGTGGTCCGAAGGGGTGAACTCGATGCTTTCGGCGTCCAGAAGCCCCTTCACGATCCGCACACCGCCGCCGGCCGCGGGGATCATCCGGTCGAGGGTCTCGTGATAGAAAAGCCGGATCTTTCCGCCGGCGTTGTCATCGAAAAACTCTTCGTAAAGCTGCTCGAGCGGGGCCCAGCAGGCGGTCGAGTTCGGGTTCAGCCGCCCGACATGGGCAGTAGCCCCGCAGCGGTTACAGTTCACGATCGGGAGCGAACGTCGCAGGGCGTGTCTGTCGAGATCCAGCGCATGGAACAGGTCCATCTGGGACCTGACGCCACCCGCCTCGGTCCGGGGCAGGTTCGTCACCATCCGCGCCATTTCGCGGATCCAGAGCTGAAGCCGGACGTTGAATAGGGGCCGTGGACTCTCGGCCGAACCGGACCGGGCCCAGGCGACCAGCGCAACGACCAGTTCCGCAAGCGCGCGGTGATCGGCCTCGGACCAGTCCCGCAGGAACCGGACCTGCCCTAGCCCGGCGGCGATCGCCTCAAGCGAGGCCGGACCTTTATGTTCGGCGATGATCTTGAGGACCCGCTGACACAGATGGTGTTCTTTCAGCCGTTCACCAAGCGCGATCCGCCAGGCTGGATCAGCGGCATCGCCCTCGTCGAGGAAGGCGAGGTCCGGATCGGCTCGGTCCGGGAACAGGGTTGTCGCCAGGCGAAGCGCGGCGGCGGCCTGGTCCATTTCTTCGGCCTCGCGCAGAGCCGCGTGGATTTCCGCCGGGTCCGGCCGCTCGAGATATTCCGGATCCCCGAACACCTCGTTCGGCGTCTTCCGGGTCTCCGTCACCACCGCCCCTTCATCGAAGGGTTCCCCGAAAATCGTCTCGGCATAGCGCCGCAGATCGACCTTCGCGTCTTCACCAGCGCCGAGCGTGGCCGAAGACCCCACGCAGATCAGATGACCTTTCGGGGTATTCAGACGGTGTTTCAGGCGGCGCAGCAGAAGGGCGAGGTCAGCGCCCTGCGCACCGTCGAAGGTGTGCATCTCATCGACGACCAGGAACCGGAGCGTCTCCGGGTCGTTCTGCGCCCAGAGCGACTTGTCCCGACCGCGCAGCAGCAGGTAGTCGAGCATCTTGTAGTTGGTCAGCAGGATGTCGGGCGGGTTTTTCCGCATCGTCTCGCGATGCGTGATCACGCTGTCCTCGGTCACCTCATGGGCCGGGTTACTCGGCTCCTTATCCGCATAGATCCCGGCCCTGACCCCGCTCAAAGATGGGATATCGGTGATCGCCGCCGCGATCCGGCGCGCCTGGTCGGTCGCCAGCGCATTCATCGGGTAGATCAGGATCGCCTTGATCCCGGGCTTCCCCTTGTTCCGCCGACAGTGGTCCAGGATCGGCCAGAGGTAGGATTCCGTCTTCCCCGACCCGGTCCCGGTCGCGACAAGCGTCGAGCGCATCGTCGCCCCGCTCAGCCTGGCGAAGGCGTCCGTCTGGTGCTGGTAGGGGGCGAATTTCAGCGGCACCTCCGGAAAGGGCTGCGCCCATGTCCCTTCCTTCGCCCCGTCGATCTGCCGGAACGGCATGTCGACCGAAATCCACGGCCCCTTCAGGAAGTTCGCGGGCTCGGCGATGAACCGGTCTACCATCCCCTCAAAGGCGGGGCTGGTGCTGTTCAGCGTCGTGTGGACCAGTTCGCGCAGGCTGTCCTGCACATGACGGGCGAGGAGGATCGGGTTCATCTCACGCGGCCTCTTCGGATTTCAGCCGCTCGAAATGGGCCCAGGCGCGGCGGTAGTCCTCGATCCGGTCGCACTGGGTGAAGGGGCCGACGAAGTGTCGGGTGACGGTGCGGGGGCCGCCGGGCATCGTGTCGTCGATGGCGGTGCAGGTCAGGTCCGCCGGGTTGTCAGCGAGGATCCGCTCCCACGCGGCGCGGCCGGGGCTTTTGCCGCGCTCGTCCAGCCAGCCGACGCCCGGTAGGCCCTTGGAGCAGGTCCAGACGATCCGGCCGTTCTGGTCGTACCAGGTGCCCGCCTCGTTTTCCTGAAGGACGGGGAAGTAGATCCGGTAGATCTCGATCAACTGATCGAGGGTCAGGCCGAGCGCCTGCGCGACCAGCACGTCGATCTCGACCAGCGCCATGCGGCGGGCGAACTCGGTGCGGAGGCCTGCGGTCCGGTCCCAGGTGGCTGGGCCCTCGACAGGGCCCTCGAGATTAAGGCGGGTGTCAGGGGAGGACCAAGGGAGGACGTCGAGGGTTGGGGCGTGGCCGTTCCAGAGGTCGGCATATGCAGTCGTGAGGCACGAAAGTCGTAGAACTCGGTGCACCTCCGTGCCAACGGGCGAGATACTCGGCAGGCTTGCGACATCACTATCGTACAAATTCTGTTTCCCCGCAGCCTTAACGATGAAGTCACCCAATACAGAAACAGACAGACATGAGAATGCTAGGAGCACCTCCGTATCTTTGAATGCAACACTTTCGACGGAACTGATGTGTCCCACTCCAGGCGGGATCACGGAGCCAATGAGAGTCCTCTCATTGTTTGGGTTCAGCATCTTCCTAAATGCCAACCGATAGAAATCTACATGCCGTTGAGTCGGATTCCATGAACAACGAACGAGTCGATTGCGATACTCTTCGGTTGCGATGGATGGACCAAAGTTGGTGCGAGGAAAATAATCACAGGGAAAGTCTGAAAAACCTCGTGCTCTGAGCGGGTTGCGGTAGACTGAGCGGGACCTTGAAGGATGCCCGCCGATGCCCAAACAGCCCGCCTTTCCTGCGCTACGCCAGTCAATGAAGAAGAAACA
>NZ_JBDOQR010000089.1:0-13986 GCF_039839315.1 Phaeobacter sp. CAU 1743
TGTCTTTGTGGACGTCCAGCCCCACGTAAAGCGTTTTCGTCATTGGTCTTTCTCCTTCGAACTCTTCCGTGTTCGTCAGAAAACCACATCTGCGGCTCGCCCGCCGCAAAACGCTCATCTGGTCTAATACAATGGGACCCATCAATGTCTCGGTGAAGCCGTGAGGCTCTGAAAAAGTTCCGAGCTTTCGTTGAATTATGCTTGCTTTGCGCAATGCCGTAGTGCGGTGCGGGACCGCTACCGGCCTGGTGTTTCTGCGGCGTGGCTATAGGTGCAACGACTACGCAAATGTCGCTGTCTGCGCCAAACAGTCTTCGGCGCACGGACTTGCGTCGCGCGTCGTGCCGATGTCCGGATTGTCGCAGCTGAAGTTGCGCGCTTGCGATTTACTGCCGTTCTGCTATCGACCCTTGATATGAAGGTGATGCGCCCCCTCTGGTCATTGCGCGCGTTGGTCGTGCTTTTGATCGTTGCTTTGGCAACGTCGGGCTTTGCGCATCGTTTTGCAACGCCGGAGCAACAGGCTGCACTGACCTTTGCCCAATCCTACGGGCTGGACATCTCCGCGATCTGTGGAGATTTCGAGGATGCCGACAGCACGCAAACCTGTGAAGCTTGTCGCCTGCATGCCGCCGCCTCCCTGCCAGAGCCAGCTGTTGCCCTCATCCTTGCCGAATTGTCTTGTGATCCGGCAGACTGGGTGCCGCAGCCACCTGTTCTGAACGCCCTCACCGCCGAAGCAGCACGCCCGGCACGAGCGCCTCCAACCGTCTGAATTTTCCCGACCTATTGGTGAAACATCCGGCCCTCGCGCCGGATCAGACTTTGGAGACATCCATGAATATTGCTCTTATTGCGGCTCTTGCCGCCACCTGTGACGTCACTGCGCGCTCTGCGGCAATGAGATAGAAACGGCGTTCATGAGCGATCCCGCCGACAGGCTAGGTCGTTCCTGGATGAACCATTTCGACCCCAGGTCCTTGTTCTTTCTTGGTCTCATAACACGCGCGCTGCTGCTCGTTGCGTTGCTCGGCTCGTCCACCGTGCCGGATGGTCTTATGCGCGCGCAAGGCCCCGAAGGCATGCAGTTGGTGCTTTGCACGCCCGACGGCACGCAGGAGGTCTGGCTGACCGATGCGGGCGAGATCATCCCTGCCGAGGATGAGCAGCCCGCCCGTGATGATCACGACGCGCCGCATTGCGTCCAAGTCAGCGTCGCCGGAACCGTGCCCTCTTCGAACGTCGGTCTTTTGATCCAAATGCCGCTTCGGCCTTTGGCGCTGCCAACAGGTTCGGCGCAACGTCCAGTTTCGCAAGATCTTCCAAATCAACACCGCAGCCGCGCGCCGCCTCTTCCCGTCTGATCCTTCAGCCGGGGCCCCGCGCCCCTTGTCCGACAGTCAAAGACAAGGAAACCAGCATGACTGCGATGATACACCCGTGGCCGGACCACAGGGTCTTCAGAATTGCCTCAAGACTCGCCCTGTTCCGGGGAATGAGGTCCGCTGAGATGCGCTCAATCCAGCGCAAATTCACAACCGAAAAATACCGTGATGGCGAAACACTGGCCTGCAAGGGCGTGGATGCGCCATTCATGGGGATCGTCCGGTCCGGCATGCTGCGCGAGGACAGGCCGACGCCGCAGGGTCGCACGCATCTGCTGGCCCTGACCTTTGCCAACGAAGCGCTGGCGCCGCAGGGCTGCGTCCGTGCCAAATGCACGCTGACCGCCGTTGGTGAGACCGAGGTCATGACCTGCGACCAACGCACATTCGAGGAACTGGCCAGCGCCATTCCCCGGCTGCAGCTGAACCTCTTGCATCTGATACAGGACCAGTTGGCACAGGCGCAGGACTGGCAGCTGCTGCTGGGGCGCAAGACTGCCAGCGAACGCGTGGCCTCAATGCTGGTCTCCTTCCATCAGCGCCACGGGCGGCCGGACGAGATGCACCTGCCGATGAGCCGCGCTGATCTGGGACAGTTGACCGGCCTGACACTGGAAACCGTCTCGCGGCAGATGCGGGCGCTGGAAAAGGCGGGGTTGATTGCCATGCCACTGCCGACCCGTGTCCGCGTTCTGGACGCCGTAGCCCTTCACGAGCTGACCGGGGATGCGCCTGCACGCGTCGCCGCCTGACCTTTTCATGACACAGGGAGAAACCATGAAACTTGCACTGACAACCTGCCTCGCCACGCTGCTGACAACCACCGCGTGGGCCGAGATCACCATCACCGACCTGCGCGACCGCACCGTCACGCTCGAAACTCCGGCGGAACGCGTGCTGCTGGGCTTTTACTACGAGGATTACCTCGCAGTCGTCGGCGACGGCGCGGTGGACAAGCTGGTCGGCCTGTCGCGCGGTCCCTGGGCCGACTGGCGTCCGAAACAATGGGACGCCTATACGCAGGTCTTTCCGCAGCTGGCTGAGTTGCCCGATGTGGGCGACACAGAAAACAGCACCATGTCCATCGAGGCCGCCATCGCTGCCGATCCGGATCTGGTGATCCTTGCAGGCTGGCAGTACGACGCGCTTGGTGAAAGCGCGGCGCAGTTCGATACAGCGGATATTCCCGTACTCGTACTCGATTACAACGCCCAGACGCTTGAGGCGCACCTGGCCTCGACCCGCGCGCTGGGGAGGGCGATGGGCACTGAGGAGCGCGCCGAGACACTCGCGACGCTCTATGCCGAGATGACAGCAGACACTGCTGCGCGGGTAGAACAGTCAACTGAGGCACCAAAAGCTTATGTCGAACTGGCGCAGAAAGGGCCGGACGAAGTCGGAAACTCCTATGCAGGCGGCATGTGGGGCGGAGTTATCGACCGGCTCAAGGGGCAGAACATCGCCAATGGCCAGATCGAGAACTGGGGGCCGCTTTCCCCGGAATACGTGCTGTCCCAAGCGCCCGAGGTGATCCTTCTCTCCGGCTCTGAATGGCTGAACCGCCCTGCCTCCGTACCGTTGGGCTTTGGCGCGGACAAGGCGCTCGCGAACGAACGCATCGGTGCCTATCTCGGTCGCCCCGGCTGGTCAGACCTGCCCGCAGTCGAAAACGGCAAGGTCTATGGCATCTATCACGGCGGCTCGCGCACGCTGTCTGATTTTGCCTATTTCCGTTTCCTTGGAAAGGCGATGCACCCGGCGACCTTTGCCGATGTCGACCCGCAGGCCGAACTGGCGAAGTTCTACGCCGACTGGCTGCCGATCACGCCCGAGGGGACTTTCATGATGCAGGCGGAATGAGTATCGCGGTAAGTGAAGGGAGCGGTTTCGACCGCACCCGCATCACCCGAATGGGGGCGGTCTGTGCCGCCCTCACCATCCTGGCGGCCCTGATGGTGGTGGACCTAGTGACCGGTCCCGCCGGTCTGCCTTTGTCCGACGTCCTGAAGGGCCTGCGCGATGGCCCGGACGCAGAGAACCGCCGCCTCGCGACGATCCTGTGGCATCTGCGCATGCCGCAGACCCTGATGGCTGCACTGGTGGGTGCTTCCCTGGGGATCGCCGGACTGATGATGCAGACCATCCTCAATAACCCTCTGGCCAGCCCCTATACGCTGGGCTTTTCCGCCGCTGCCGGTTTCGGCGCAGCACTGGTGATCCTGTTCGGTACGGCACTGCCGGTGGCGATGTGGATCGGCGTACCGCTCGCGGCCTTTGCCGCCACGCTGGTCGCAGCTGGACTTGTCTACCTCGTCGCGCACCTGCGCGGCGCCTCGCCCGAGATGCTGGTACTGGCGGGCATAGCGGTGCTCTTCCTGTTCCAGTCGCTGCAATCGCTGCAGCAATTCATGGCTGCCCCCGAAGTGCTGCAACAGATCGTCTTCTGGCTGTTCGGCAGCCTGCTCAAGGCGACCTGGACGTCGGTGCAGGTCTTGTCCGCGATCCTTGCTGTGACCCTGCCATTGATTGCCCGAGAGGTGTGGAACCTGACCTCACTGCGCCTTGGCGAAGGCAATGCTGCAAGCCTTGGCCTGAACGTCGAAAGGTTGCGCCTGCGGGTGCTGGTGATAATCGCGCTTCTGACTGCCGGTGCCGTCAGCTTTACCGGCACCATCGGTTTTGTCGGCCTGATCGCCCCGCATGTCGGGCGCGCTCTGGTGGGCGAAGATCACCGTTTCGGCCTGCCGATGGCTGCGATCATGGGCGCTGTGGTGCTGGTTGCCGCCTCCGTACTGGGAAAGGTTATCTCACCCGGTGCGGTCATTCCGGTGGGCATCATCACCGCCATCGCGGGTATTCCGATGCTGCTTGCAATCATTTTGCTGAAAGGGCGCACATGAGTTTGGTTCTGGAAAATTTCACCGTTGATGCAGGGCGCCGCCGCTTGCTGCGGATTGAAAGGCTGGAGCTGCCCTCAACCGGGCTCGTTGCGGTAATTGGCCCAAACGGTGCAGGAAAATCCACCCTGCTGAAGGCGCTTGCCGGGGTTCAGCGCCACGGCGGCACCAAGGCGCTGGACCAGACCTGGCCTGCGCCTGAACGCATCGGATTCATGCCACAGGATTTTGCCGTGAAGGCAGCCATGAGCGTCGCGGAATGTGTGCTGCTTGGGCGGCGCGAAAGGCTCGGTTGGCGCATCACAGCGCGGGAGCGCGCCGAAGTTGCCCAGATTCTGGAGATGTTAAACCTGTCACACCTCGCCGATCATCGGATGGATAGTCTGTCAGGGGGCCAGCAACAGCGCGTTCTTCTGGCGCAACGCCTGATCCGCAATCCCCGCCTGCTGATCCTCGACGAACCCACCAGTGCGCTGGACCTGCACCACCAGCTCGAGGTGCTCGACCAATTGCAAAGGCTTGCACAGACCAGACTGGTGCTCGCTGCCTTGCACGACCTGACCTTGGCAGCCCGTTATGCGGATCAGACGGTATTCCTTGAAACCGGCAGGCTCGCTGCGGCCGGACCGACCTCACAGGTTCTGCAGTCGCCTTGCCTTGACCGGGCCTATCAGATCGACAGTGAAATTATCACCGACCGCAACGGCGGTCCGGTCTTTGTCGCGCACCAGGCTCGGTCGCCAAAATAATGGCTTGTAGTAGATCAGCGGTCCAACGCTTGAGCTCAAGTAAGTGGCCTCCCGAAAACCGGACACTGACATAGGCTAGGGTTGCCGCTCCTGTGGCAAGGGCAGGCAGCCCGGCAAGCCGGCGGGCAGGACAATCCATGCGCCGCTTGCGTACAGCGATTTTGCAAATCCCGGAAGGCCGGACGTCAGAGTGATACTGAACTTCGATATCGCAAGGATGGACGTATCGTTCGGCAGTTCTTGCATGAATGTGGTTCCGGGGAAGATCACCACATAGGCGGGCGCCTCATCCGTTACCAGAGCCACTGTCAGCAGGATAGAAAACCATCCCAGGAGAAGCAGCGGAAGAGCGAGCAGAAGCGATCTAATAGTCATGGATATGTTCCAGTGTAAGGTCTGAACTTTCCATTTGGCGGAGCCGCGCGACTAAGTCCCGGACCTTTACAGGGATAAGGTGGCGATAGTCGCCGAACCCTTGCCGTGCGCGGCTGTAAAGCGCGCCGGGTTCGCTCTGCCGGGCCGAAAGGGCGGTGAAAAGGATGTCATCATTCCCTGCGATCTCGACAAGGGTTACCTGATCGGCCGCCATCTGTTGAATCAAATGTGTCAGGGCGCGGTAGCGGGGGGCGTCGATCTCGACCCCCTCCGGTCGCTCTTTCACGACACGGACGCCCTTGTACCCGGACAGTTGCTGAGTATTGGCACCGGTAACGATCATCCGCAATGTCAGTTGATCTTGCCCGACCTCTGCTACGGCCTGTGCGATCACATCGGCATAGGCTGCCTTGGCGCGGTATTCGAGGCCAAGCGCCAGTCGACGTTCTCTATCGCGCAGCACGGGGCTGGCGTTGGTGTTGAGGTCCGTGATGTCTTCGCGAAACGGCCATTTGTACCAGGGCACCTGCTGTAGAAAGGTCGCGTAGGCCGCGGATTGCTTCGCTGACAGATCGTCAAGCGGTGCGCGCTGCGGGCCGCGCAGGGTCGCAAACAGTCGGCCCAAGGTTTCTTCATAGGCACCCTTGAGCGCCAGTTCAGCAGTGAAACTAACCCCGATCACATAGACCATCTGCTTGGTGCTGCCATCAATGTCCCCGTGGTCCGCGGCGCGTTGTGACAGGGCGCAAAGTGAACTCCAGAAGCCGCCGATCCCGCGCAAAAATCCATAGTCATGCGGGTCACCGCTGCGCACAACCTTTGCATAATCCTCGTAGGCGTGAACGATATGCCATTCCGGATAGGTCATTAGGGTGCGGCTTTCGGGGCGGTGATGAGCAGGGTCGATCAGGGCGTCATAAGGCTGCGGCATGCCGGTGCCGCGGCACATGGTTTCCACGTAGACCACCGGGGCGCTGAGACCGATCGCGACCAATACCAGCAACAGGGCCAGCAATTTGGTCAAGCGCCACAGCAGGGTCACGCCGTCTGGCCTGCGTTGCGGAACCCGGCCCAGACTGCAATGCCGCCCAGGGCCAGATGCGGCAGGTTGGCAAGGAAACGGGGAAGCGACAGGTCGATCCCGGCCGAGGCGTTCGTGAAAATGCCGAGGTCAAGATAGCCATATCCGGTGAAAAACCCGAATACACCATCCCCCAGATAAGCCAGCCCGAACAGGATAAGAAAGCTCCGCGCCGCCCGATGCGACAACATCCCCGCGACCAGTGCCCAAAGGGCCGAGGCCACGTGCAGCGCATCATCATAGGTATCAAGCGCGAAGATGCCGAAGGCCAGTCCGTCCTCATCCGTGAGGCCGGGAACATAGTTCAGCGATGCGGCAATCATCAGGGCCACAAAATAGCCCAGCGAGAGTTTTTGCAGAGTGGTCATAGTTGTCCCAGATAGCTGTCCCAGAGGTTGTTTCGCAGCACGCGCTGCGGGTCGAGCGCCCGTTTGGCCTGCGCAAATTCCCTGGCCTTTGGATAGGCGGCGGCGAATTGATCCACCGTCGCATGCGGCCTGTAGGGCAAATAGTAAGTTCCGCCAAGCGCCACGACCCTGTCGATCAGCGCGCGGGTCATGCGGGCCATGTCAGCCTCGGCCCGCTGCGTCAGCTCCTGGCTGAACGACATGACGGCGGCGATCCTGGGCTCTGGTGCATAGGACAGCGCGCTTTGGTCGTCCTGCGCCACATAGCGCAGCGTCACGTTGAGGAACTCCTGGTACGAGGCCGGGATTACCTCACGGCAGGCGACAAGGAAGTCGTCAAAGGCACCAAAGCCGATAAAATACTCGTGCAGAATATCCGTCCGGTCCGGGTTGCGGTCGTCCAGTGTGACAACCGGCTCGTTGATCAGCGTGTTGCGCGTGACCTCTCCGGCCGCCAAGGCCGGGCCAAGCCTTGTTTCGTTCCACCAACGGAAGGATTTGAAGGTCTCGTTACCCAGCTGTGCCCGATATAGGCGGCTGGCGGCGTGTGACATCCAGCCTGAACCCTTGGCGGCTGGCAGGTCCGACTGGTCTGCGGTTTCGCGGTAGGTTACCAGCAAGGCCTTTTGAAAGAACGTGTCGCGTTCGACGTTCAGTCGTCCATAGGCCATGGTCACGCTCGGGTCCTTGGTTGCGATGCGAAAGGCATCGGCAAATGTGCTGGCATCCAGAACCTCGAAACTCGGCAGCAGGCGAGTGTTCTTCACCATCTCCACTTCCAGATCCACGATGACACCGGCCAGACCATAGCCGCCCATGGCCAGGCTGAATAGATCGGCGTTTTCGGTGGCAGAACATGTCACCAGATCGCCAGAGGGCAACACCATGCGCAGTGATCGCACGGTCGAACCCATCGGCCCAAAGGGCACAGGCCAGCCATGGGCGTTCACCGAGAAGGTCGCGGCAACGCCAAAATCATTGTTCGACTGCATGACCTTGGGCGACCATCCCACCGGGTCAAGCGCGGCAATCACCTGCGACCAGCGCGCGCCTGCTTGAGCCAGATAGGTCTGGTTCGCGCTGTCAATCTCCACCGATCCATTGTCAAAGGTAATGGCGGTGCCGTTGCGAGGGATGGCCTGGCCGCCCATGGAATGGCGCGCTGCGCCGACATTGAGCGGGCGGCCTTCGGCCTTCGCCTCGGCCAGTTCCCGGCGGATCGCGGCAATCAGCTTTTCCATCGCGTTATGCTGCAAAGTCAGGTGCCTGTGGATTGGCGTTGCGGACAGGCCGCTGGCGTCATTCAGCCATTTTTCGCCAGATGGAGCGGTGATCCGATTGGTGCCGGTGTAGACCGGAAGATCCGCACCCAGCCATCTCGACAGCCCCCATCCAGCGACGCCGCCGAGGCCAATTAAGGCAGCTCTTCTGCCAAATGCTTTCATCTACCTATGTCTCCAGTAGCTGGCTAAAAATGGATTACAGAAATTTGTGCTTTGATACTGTGCCAAAGCTTTGATCAGGGAACGGTCCGCCGCCCTGCAATATGGCGACCGGCACACTAGGTATCAATCCTTCAAGTTCGGTGTTCGGCTCTGTTGGAGCGACAATGCAGTCCCGGCCCTCTGACCAATGGGCACTACAGACGCGTACCTGCTGTCCGGGACCCGAGGCCGCTACGGGCATCGGAAATCTCCCTTTGCGGGAGGAAAAGGTCCTTGGCTGCGTACCCGGCAAATGACGGTATTGCGCAATATGCCAACCTTGCATGATTTGAGCTGCAGGGCACTGAGGGAGGCATGAGTGTGCACATCCGCTGTTGACGTTAACCGTGGCAAATGCCCGCTTTTGAACCCGATCTGGCAAACCGCTCAGCGAACCGCGGTCCGGTGTTTGATCGCCATCAGCCTCTGCTCTTGAAAAGTAACTCTTAGAGCTACGTCTATTCGAACCAGAGTTGACGTGTTCAGCCTGATCAGCCGCATTGTCCGCGCCTTTTCAGCACGGAAGGGAGGCGTGCATTTTGTTGTGCAAAAACAATCAACATTACGATTCCGGCCAGGTTCGGGAACGGCTAGAATTTGCTTGCGGTTGCATGTTTTTTGTAGGCAGTTTTTCACAATGATACACACAACCCAATTTTCAGCGGCAACCACGCCGGTTCACCCAGCGCAGGAAACTCCATGAAGCTCATCAAGCAACTTTTTGCGGGAGCGCTCCTTGTGTGCGGGGCTCTGTATCTTTGGGCTGCCTATGTGCCTGCGTCGCGCCCCTTGCTCGAACGCTGGGGCGTGCTGGATATCATTGAACAGGTTGCGCCTCTTCCCTCGAACGAAGCGTCAGAAACGACTGCGAAACGTGGCCCGCGCGGGCCGGTTCGCGTGGTTGCGGGAGAGGTTTCGCAACAACCGATGAATGATCAGGTGCGCGCGATCGGGGACGGGCGGGCCATTCGATCCGTTACAGTGCGCGCCGAAGCGACGGGGCGCATCGTGTCGACGGGGTTTGTGGCCGGCGGTTATGTGAGCAAGGGGGATGAGCTTTACCACCTTGAAGACGCAGCCGAAAAGATCGCAGTCGAACGGGCGCGATTGCAGGTGGAGGCTGCAAAGGAGGATGTCGACCGGCTCAAGCAGTTGCAGAAAACCGGCGCGGTAACAGCTGTGCGTTTCCGCGAGGCTGAACTGGAACTGCGCTCGGCCGAACTGGCGTTGGAGCAGGCCCGGTTTGACCTTGCACAGCGAACCATCGTCGCGCCGATCTCGGGATGGGCTGGTCTGTCGGAGATCGAGGTTGGCGACCGCATTTCCGTGCAGGATGTCCTGACGGTGATCACGGACCGCTCGCATATCCTGATCGATTTCCGGGTGCCTGAACGGGCGATCAGCCAATTGTCGCTTGGCATGCCGATGCAGGTCGTTCCCTTGGCGAACCCAGATCAGCAGCTTGTCGGGAAGATCAACGCGATCGACAATATCGTCGACCGGCACAGCCGCACCTTGCGGGTTCAGGGGCAGCTTGAAAACGAGGGCGATACGCTTAGGGCTGGGATGGCGTTCTCGGTCGCGCTTTCGTTTCCCGGCGAAATGGCCTTGGCAGTGGATCCGCTATCGGTGCAATGGTCTTCGGACGGGCCTTTCCTGTGGAAGATCGAAGACAGCAAGGCACAACGGGTCGCTGTGAAGATATTGCAGCGCAACAGTGGCTCTGTCCTGGTCGAAGGCGCGCTGAATGCCGGGGATGCCATCATCGTCGAAGGCGTTCAGAATATCCGGCCGGGGGCTGAGGTTGAAGCTGTCGAGGGCACAGAACCATCTGAGACCAACGGTTAAGGGAGTATCGTCGTGAGTATACTTGGCGAGACTCTGCATGGGCAGCATGGCACGGGCACCGTCTTGTTCGTCAAACGGCCGGTACTGGCCTTTGTGCTCAACGCGCTGATTGTGATTGCCGGAGTGGCTGGCTTGTTCGGGGTCGAGATCCGCGAATTGCCGGATGTGGACCGCCCCGTGGTGACGGTGACGACTTATTTCCCGGGCGCGTCATCCGAAACCGTAGATCAGGAGGTCACAAGCCGGATTGAAGGCGCGGTTGGGCGGGTTTCGGGGATCAGGACGATCTCGTCGCAATCTCGCTATGGCCGCAGCCGGGTCACGCTGGAATTTGAGGATAGTGTAGATCTGGATGTTGCCGCGACGGATGCCCGTGATGCGGTCAGCCGGATAGCCAATACCCTGCCAGAGGATGCCGAGACCCCCGGCATCGTAAAGGCCGACGCCAACGCGCAGCCTGTGGTCCGGGTGGCGGTGACCTCGGACAGCCGCTCGCCGCAGGAACTGACACAAATCGTGCATGACCGGGTGGAAGACCGGTTGATTTCGATACCGGGCGTTGCCGATTTGCAGATCTACGGGGATCGTGATCCGATATTCCGGGTTGATATCGACCAATGGGAGCTTGCCAGCCGGGGGCTCAGCCTTGCGGATTTGCGCCGTGCGCTTGCGGATGTGGCCTATGATGCTCCGGCGGGCGACCTGAGCGGTACGCGCCAGTCGATCAATGTCCGCACAACGGCTTCTGTTTCGACACCTGACGCCTTTGAAGCCTTGGAGATCCGCGACAATGTCAAACTGGGGGATGTGGCACGCGTTACCCTTGGCCCCGCGCCGAATGAAACCATCCTGCGCGCCAATGGCCAGACAGGGCTAGGCATCGGGGTGATCCGTCAGGCAACCAGCAATACGCTGGAAATCTCGGCAGCCGTGCATCAGGTGGTTGCAGAATTGAATGAAACCCTGCCGATAGGCGTGGATATATTCATCACCTCTGATGATGCGGTGTTCATCAATGGCTCGATCGAGGAGGTACTCAAGACGCTGGGCCTGGCTATCGCAATTGTTGTTGCCGTGATCTTTCTCTTCCTGCGCAGCTTCCGAGCCACCCTCATTCCTGCACTGACACTTCCCGTCGCATTGGTCGGAACGCTGGCCGGGATCTATTTGGTGGGGTTCTCAGTCAACATCCTGACGCTTCTGGCGCTTGTTCTGGCAACGGGCATGGTGGTGGATGATGCCATCGTGGTTCTGGAAAACATCGTGCGGCGGCGCGCCGAGGGGATGGGCGCCCGCGCGGCTGCCGTTCTGGGGGTTCAGGAGGTGTTCTTTGCCGTGATCACCACGACGGCCACCCTCGCGGCTGTTTTCGTGCCCCTGTCGTTCCTGCCCGGACAGGCCGGGGGGCTTTTCCGCGAGTTCGGCTTTACACTGGCGATGTCCGTGACGCTCTCATCGGTTGTGGCGCTGACACTGTGCCCGGTGATGGCCAGCCGCCTGCTGGATGGCGTGCAGCTGAATAACAGCGGGCGCGGACCGATCACCTGGCTGGGCAACCGGCTTGCCGCGCTTTACGGAGCCACATTGCGGATGGCCTTGGGCGCTCCGGCCATTGTGGTTCTGGCGTCGCTGCTGTTCGCGGCAACTGCGCTTATGGTTGGCTCTGGTATCAAACAGGAGCTGACCCCGCCTGAAGACAGATCGCTTGTGCTGATGTCCATCACAGCACCTCAGGGGGTGTCGCTCGATTATACCATGGCAAAAATGAACGAGATCGAGCGCTCGCTGTCTCCCCTTCGCGAAACCGGCGAGCTGCGCAATGTCTTCTCGATTACGGGCTATAGCGCCGACAATCGGGGGTTCATGGTTGCCACGCTTGCACCATGGGAGGCGCGCAGCCGCGGTCAGCAGGACATCGTCAACGATATTAACCGGGGGCTGTCTTCGATCATCGGAGTTCGGGTCTTCGTAATCCAGCGCAATTCCTTGGGAATTCGCGGCGCCGGACGCGGCTTGGCGTTTGCGATCACGGGCGACAACTATGACCAGCTGGCGGGCGTGGCCGAGCAACTGGTCGAGCGGATGCAGCAAAATCCCGACTTTGGCAGGGTTCGGCTTGAGTATGAAACGACGCAGCCACAGCTCTTTATCGAAATCGACCGCGCACGGGCATCGGACCTTGGCGTCGAAATCTCCGGGTTGGGGGATGCCTTGCGGGCCGTTCTGGACGGGCGAAGCGTGGGGTCGGTTTTCATCGATGACACCAGCTATGATATCCAGATGCTCTCGACCTCGATGCCGGTTGATGATCCTGGTGATCTGGAAAGCATCTTTGTACGTGCGTCCGATGGCCAGATGGTTCCCTTGTCGTCCTTTGTCCGGCTTGAGGAACGCGCCGTTGCTCCGGAACTTAGCCGCGAAGGAAAGAACCGCTCGGTCGAGATCGCGGCCAGCCTGACGCCGGAGCTTGCGCTGGGCGATGCCTTTGTCCAGGTGCAGGATCTGGCGGCGGATCTGATCACCGAGAACAACAGGGTCGTTCCGCTGGCCGAGGCCGCGACGCTGGATCAGACGAACTCGGGGATTGGCATTATTTTCGGCTTTGCGATCATCGTCGTTCTTTTGGTCCTTGCAGCGCAATTCGAAAGCTTCATTTCCGCCATCGTCGTCATGTCGACCGTGCCATTCGGTCTGGCGTGTGCTGCTTTTGCCCTTGCCCTGACCGGGCTCAGCCTCAACGTTTACAGTCAGATCGGCCTTGTCATGTTAGTCGGGATTATGGCCAAGAACGGCATCCTGATCGTCGAGTTCGCGAACCAGTTGCGGGATCGCGGTGCGGATGTACATCAAGCAATCTATGATGCCTCGACCATACGCCTGCGTCCCGTCATGATGACTATGACGTCAACGGTTCTCGGGGGGATACCGCTGATTTTCTCAACCGGGGCGGGCGCCGAGGCGCGCGAAGCCTTGGGGTGGGTGATCGTCGGTGGTTTGGGGCTCGCAACCCTGTCGACGCTTTTTCTGACCCCGGCGGCCTATTTGCTGCTGGCACGGTTCTCGACCCCCAAGTCCGAGGAGGAGGCACGGTTGCATCGCGAACTGCGCGAAGCGAATGCCAATTGAAATCAAGGGCTGTGAAGCCAGCGATGGTTAGTACCAATGTTGACTTAGGCTCAAGACACATAGCCAGTAAATGACGAGTGCTGCGAGTACGATTGCAGACAGGAACACCTTTAGGCACCTGTCGTATCGTGTCGCCACCGGTCGCCAACCTTTGCGCCGTCCGAACATGATCTCGGGCACAGCTCGGCAGAACATTGCGCAGAGACACCCTTGTTGCTCCGCTGCTTTAATCGGGTAAAAGTAGCTGACGCGGCTGTTGCTTTGGGAGCCGCTGCTTTCAACCCCTTCGTGTCCGGGCGTCCTATTGTCCCTTTCAGGGTGGCTGGGGTGATCAGCCCCACCTAAATGATCCGGTTTGAGTGTTGGTGCATGATCGGACTTGGGTCCATCGAAATGAACGGTTCGGGCGCTGGTGAGTGGAGGGCGCCAGGGGGGTACGGCTTCTTCGCAAAGCGGGCTGTTGCAATGAGGTGTAATAAAGAGTGACCTGTCTTTGCTTGAGTTTTGTTAGGGTCTGTGGACATTCAGGATTCCCAAGCTGGCTGAAATCTGATTCAAGCTTCCAAAATGGAGGTTTGAATGAACGAAGAGCGGTTTGTGTTGACAGATGAGGTCTGGGTCCGCCTTGCGCCCC
>NZ_JBDOQR010000009.1:0-105036 GCF_039839315.1 Phaeobacter sp. CAU 1743
CGCCTGCGATGTCGTAGTCTTCTTCATGGTGTTGCTTTCCTTTCGGTTTGATCACCCCGAGCCTACGGCTCAGGGAAAGCAACGCCACCCTTCAGGCAAACTTCAACATCAACCGGGACATCCCCTCGCGGCCCGGCTGCGGACTGTCAGATCGGCGCTGCTTTGGGGCTGCGCGGTTTGTGCCGGGTTCGGCCTGACCGCGATGGACGCCGCGGCGCAGGCGGTGATTACGCAGGAGCTGTCAGAACAGGATCAGGCGGCACAAGAACAGGCCGCATCGGGCTCTGCTGCCGTTTTGCGCGGCCTTGATAAGGTCAACGGGCGCACGGTGGATGCCGAGATCCCCGTCGGTGGCAGCGCAGAAATCCTGGGCCTGATCGTGACTTTGGGCGAATGCCGTTATCCTGCTGACAACCCGACCGGCGATGCCTATGCCTTCCTCACCGTGCGCAGCCCGGCCAATGGCGAAGTCTTCTTTGAAGGCTGGATGATCGCCTCAAGCCCGGCGCTGAACGCACTGGATCACAACCGCTATGACGTCTGGGTCATCCGCTGCAAAAGCGAGTGAGGCGTCGGTGTCTGCGGGCGGGTGAAATCGCCACTCCCTTCCATGGCGTCGCGTAATTGCCGCCGATAGGCCGCACGGCTGATCTCGATCGCGCCGAGTGAGGCCAGATGATCGGTCAGGAACTGAGTGTCGCACAGAACAAATCCGCCTTGCCGCAGCCGGTCCACCAGGTATGCCAGCGCCACCTTTGATGCATCCCGTTGGCGCGAGAACATGCTTTCGCCAAAGAACGCCGCGCCGAGCGACACCCCATAGACGCCTCCAACCAGTTCATCGCCATGCCGCACCTCAAGGGAATGCGCATGGCCGATCCGGTGCAGATCCATGTAACGGTCGAAAATCTCGCCGTTGATCCAAGTATCCGGGCGGTCGGCGCAGCCCGCGACCACACCAGCGAAATCGCGGTTGATGGTGATCGAAAAGCCGCCGTTGCGGATGCGCTTGGCCAGCGAGCGGGAGATGTGAAACCCATCCAGAGGCAGGATACCGCGCCGTTTCGGATCAACCCAGAAGATCTCCGGATCGTCGCGGTGTTCTGACATGGGGAAGACGCCAACGGAATAGGCATGCAGCAAGAGTTCGGGCGTAAGGCTCATGCGGGTGCCCCCGGGGGCTTTGGTGGCTTCGGTCGTCTTGGTGGCCTTTTCCTTATTGGCAGGCCCTCAGGCGACAGGGCGGGCATTGACGCGCCCCGTCGCGATCATTTGCAGCCCGGCCCTTAGGCGGGCAGGTTTTCTTCCAGCCAGTGCTCCAGCCAGTGGATGTCATAATCCCCGGCCAGAACGTCACGCTCCTGCAGCAGGGCGTGGAACAGCGGAACGGTGGTGTCGATGCCATCGACGATCAGCTCACCCAGCGCGCGGCTGAGACGCGCCAGCGCCTCGGGCCGGTCGCGGCCGTGCACGATCAGTTTCCCGATCAGGCTGTCGTAATAGGGCGGGATCGAATAGCCGTCATAGAGCGCCGAATCCATCCGCACACCGAGACCACCGGGCGCGTGGAACGCGGTGATCTTGCCGGGGCAGGGGGTGAAGTTCGGCAGTTTCTCAGCGTTGATCCGCACTTCGATGGCATGGCCATTGATCTGCAGATCGTCCTGACCAAAGGACAACGGCTGACCCGAGGCAACGCGGATCTGTTCGCGCACCAGATCGACACCGAAAATACCTTCGGTCACCGGATGTTCCACCTGCAGGCGGGTGTTCATCTCGATGAAGTAGAACTCGCCGTCCTCGTAAAGGAATTCGACCGTACCAGCGCCGGAATAGCCCATCTTTCCGATGGCGTCGGCGCAGATCTTGCCGATGCGGGCGCGTTCTTCCGGGCTGATCGAGGGGCCGGGGGCCTCTTCGAAAACCTTCTGGTGGCGTCGCTGCAGCGAGCAGTCGCGCTCGGCCAGATGCAGGCCGGTGCCCTTGCCGTCGCCAAAGACCTGGACCTCGATATGACGCGGTTTCTGGAGGTATTTCTCCATGTAGACTTCGTCATTGCCAAAGGCCGCCTTGGCTTCGGAGCGGGCGGTGGAAAAGGCCATTTCCAGCTCGGCTTCGTTCTTGGCCACCTTCATGCCGCGACCACCGCCACCAGCGGTAGCTTTGATGATCACGGGATAGCCCATGTCGGCCGCAGCCGCCTTGGCCGTGGCCAGATCCGGCACGCCGCCCTCAGAGCCCGGCACCACGGGGATGCCCAACTCCTTGGCGGTTTCCTTGGCGGTGATCTTGTCGCCCATGATGCGGATATGCGCTGCCGAGGGGCCGATGAAGGTCAGCCCGTGATCCTCGACGATCTGCACGAAGTTGGCGTTTTCCGACAGGAAGCCATAACCGGGGTGAATCGCCTGGGCGCCGGTGATCTCACAGGCCGAGATGATCGCCGGGATCGACAGATAGCTTTGGTTGCCGGCGGGCGGGCCAATGCAAACCGACTCATCCGCCATGCGCACGTGCATCGCATCGGCATCGGCGGTGGAATGCACCGCGACGGACTGGATGCCCATCTCTCGGCAGGCCCGGATTACGCGCAGGGCGATCTCGCCGCGGTTGGCAATCAGGATCTTGTCAAACATGCTGGATCCTTACTCGACGATGACCAGGGGGGATCCGAACTCCACGGCGGCGCCGTCTTCGACCAGAATGCGCTTCACCGTGCCGGATTTCGGCGCGGGGATGTGGTTCATCGTCTTCATCGCTTCGACGATCAGCAGGGTGTCTCCTTCCTGGACGCTGTCACCGACCTTGATGAAGGAGGGCGCGCCGGGTTCGGGCTGCAGATAGACGGTGCCAACCATGGGCGAGGTCACCGCGCCGGGGTGGCTGGCGGGGTCTTCTGCGGCTTCCGGTGCCGGAGCTGCAGCAGCTGCCGGGGCGGGGGCCGGTGCCGCTGCGGGCGCGGCCGCGACGGCTTGCACCGGAGCAGGGGCGGCGACGGTTTGCCGCGAAACCCGCACGTTCAGGCTGTCATCTTCACCGTAGTCCCGTTTGACCTGCAGTTCGGTCAGGTCGTTTTCGCGCAGCAGTTCCGCCAGCGCCTTGATGAATGCCACGTCAGCTTCGTGAGATTTTTCTGTCATTTTGTCCTCAGCCGGTTCCGACAGGCCTGCGAAGATGTCGCAGGCTGGAAATTAGAGCGCTTATAGGCCAAGCTTTACCACAAGGAAAGCGCTGCCGATCATGCGCGGTCTATTAGCGCCAACATGGGGGCGTCGCGCGGGATTCGCAATTGCAGAGGGGCCTGTGATTGGCCAAAGGCAGCTGTCGCGGCCTCTTAAAGGCTCATAATGGCATCCCGGTCAGCTTGGCCACCAGTTCGGGCAGTTTGCGAGCGCCGAACTTTTCCAGAAGGTGCGCCCGGTGGGTTTCGATGGTGCGGTAGGACAGGTTCAGTTTGGCGCCAATTTCCTTGGCCGACAGGCCCTTGCAGGTCAGAATGGCAACTTCGCGCTCGCGCGGGGTCAGGCTGACCACCGGGCGGTCGTCCGAGATATCGGCAAAGGACCAGATACCGGTCTGAAACGGCGCCTCTGGCGAAACGGACCGCCCGCGCACCCGGCACCAGAAGAGTTCTCCTGATCGGCGGCGCATGATGCGTTCGTCGCTATAGCTGCCGGTGCGGTGCTCTTCCTCCTGCAGAAGGGCGCCGATGCGGCGGAATTCTTCCTGCGTGGGATAAAGATCCGCGATCAGCATGTCGTCATAGTCGGCTGGCTCCCCGCCAAAGGTCGCGGCGAACTGGAGATTGCAGCGTTTGATCACACGGCGTTCCAGCACGGCGAGGCCGACGGGCGCATGGCTAAAGGCGATATCTGTCATGACCTCTATTAACCGGGTATTTTTGCGGAATTGAAGAGGCCGGGGCCGCATGGAAATGTATTTCTGCCGCTCAACAGGGCGCGCTATGGGAGGATTAGCATGAATATCGGAATGTGGCTGGCCCGTCAGGCTGCGGCGGGCGGGGACCGTCCTGCCTTGTTTCTGGGGCGCGATCAGGTGGCGGATTACGGCAACTTTCACCAAAAGGCCGCGCAGGTTGCGGGCTGGCTGGTCTCGCAAGGGGTAGAGCCAGGGGACCGCGTTGCGATCTTCATGAAGAATTGCCCGGACTACCTGATCGCCCTTTTCGGGATCTGGTATGCTGGGGCCGCGGCGGTGCCGGTCAACGCAAAACTCCACGGGCGCGAGGCGGCCTATATCCTGGAAAACTCCGGCACCCGGCTGGTCTTTGCCTCGGCTGGTCTGGATACGGCCCTGCGCGAGGCCGGGTTGACGCTTGATATCGTGGATTTTTCCGGCGCAGACGGGGCCGCCGTGCTGGCTGCGGATCCTGTGACTGCGCCGGTCCGGCGGGCACCGCAGGATCTGGCCTGGCTGTTCTACACATCGGGGACCACCGGCAGGCCCAAGGGGGTGATGATCACCCACCGGATGCTGGTGACGGTCTCGCTGGCCTATCTCAACGATGTGGATGCGGCCAGCGCTGAGGATCAGATCCTCTATGCCGCCCCGATGAGCCACGGCGCAGGCCTTTATGCCATGCTGCACGTGCTGGTCGGCGCCGCGCACGTTTGCCCGCCGTCGGGGGGATTTGAACCGCATGAGATTTTCGATCTGGCCGAGCATTTTGGCCGCGTGCAGATGTTCGCGGCGCCTACCATGGTGACGCGCATGACCGCGCAGGCCAAGGCGGCAGGACGCAGCGGACGCGGCCTGCGCACGGTCGTCTACGCGGGCGGCCCGATGTATCTGGCGGATATCATCGAGGCGGTCGATCATTTCGGTCCGGTCTTTGTACAGATCTACGGACAGGGCGAATGCCCGATGGGGATCACCGCGCTCAGCCGTCATGACGTGATCGACCGCAGCCATCCCGAATGGCGCGCCCGGCTGGCTGGTGTGGGCCGCGCCCAAAGCCCGGTCGAGGTGCAAATTGGATCATCGGATGGCACACCGCTGTCGCCGGGAGAGGTCGGGGAAATCATGGTGCGTGGCGATGCGGTGATGCCGGGCTACTGGAACAATGAGACCGCCACCGCAGAAACGCTCAAAGACGGCTGGCTGATGACCGGGGACATGGGCGTCATGGATGCGGCGGGCTATCTGACGCTGCAGGACCGCTCCAAGGATATGATCATCACCGGCGGGTCGAACGTCTACCCGCGAGAGGTCGAAGAGGTGCTGCTGATGCACCCGGATGTGCAGGAGGTCTCGGTCGTGGGGCGCAGGCACGCGGACTGGGGCGAGGAGGTGGTGGCCTTTATCGTGGGGACAGCACCCGAGGCAGAGCTGGATGCGCTCTGCAACGACCAGATCGCCCGGTTCAAGCGGCCCAAGGCCTATATCCGCACGGCGGAGCTGCCCAAGAACAACTACGGCAAGGTCCTGAAGACCGAGCTGCGCAAAATGCTGGAGGAAAACGCATGACAGATCTGAGTGGAAAGACGGCGCTGGTAACGGGGTCGGTTCAGGGGATCGGCCTTGCCATCGCAAAGGAACTGGCGGGCGCGGGCGCCCGTATCGCGGTGCATGGCATCGCCGATGAAGCAACCGCGCAGGCGGCGACGGAGGCCCTGCAGGAGGCCGGGGCACCCGAGGCGCGATTCTTTGCTGGGGACCTGAGCCAGCCGGAAGAGATCGACGCGTTGATGAGCGCCGTTGCGGACTGGGGCGGCGCCGATATCGTGGTGAACAATGCCGGCATCCAGAAAACCGCGCCTTTGGCCGAGATGCCGCGCGAGACCTGGGATGCGATCCTAGCGGTCAACCTGTCCGCGGCGTTTCACATCATGCAGGCGGCGCTGCCGGGCATGGCGGCGCGCGGATTTGGCCGGGTGATCAATATCGCCTCGGTCCACGGGTTGGTCGCCAGCAAGGACAAGGCGCCTTATGTGGCTGCGAAATTCGGTCTTGTTGGTCTCAGCCGGGTGGCGGCGCTGGAATATGCCGATCAGGGCAGCCGGGACACCGGCGGTGTGACGGTGAATTGCATCTGTCCGGGCTGGACCGAAACCGCGATCATCGAACCGCAGGTGGCGGCGCGGGCAGCGCAGATGGGCGGTGATAGGGAGGCGGGGATTGCCGATCTTCTGTCCGAAAAACAGCCTAGCAAACGGCTGTCGGATCCATCGGAAATCGGTGCGCTGGCGCTGTGGCTCTGCGCTCCGGTGGCGCATAACGTCACCGGCACCGCCATTCCGGTTGATGGCGGCTGGACCGCGCAGTAGGCGCCAAAATGCACTGTCCCGGATGCGCCGGTCAGCCCGATTTGGCCAGCGGTTCCGGGGCGGTGTCCTTGCCGTGACCCATCAGCGTGTCGATCAGGAGGCTCATCAACTCGGCGCGGTTGCCGCTGCCGGATTTGCGGTAGATGGCATTGAGCTGCGCCTTGACGGTGCCTTCGGCGCTGCCGCGCATCTGGGCGATTTCGCCAGTGCTCAGCCCCTTGACCAGAAAGGTCGCCACATCCCGTTCTGCCGGGGTCAGGTTCCAGGTGGAAAACTCGGTATCGATGACTTCCTGAATGGCGCCCTGCGCGCTCTTCAGGCTTTGCTCCAGATGCGCCTTGCGCCGCAAGAGCCACATCAGGATACGGACTTCGACTACGATGGCGGCGATCAGGCCAAAGGTGGCAATCGCCTCGATCGCCGCGTGCCGCCCTTCGGTATTCATCGCGCCGGGCATCAGAAGATCGGCAATGATATCACCCAGAAAGATCGCCGCGCAGATGGACTGCACGACGATCAGGGCGATCAGAACGGAGGGTTGGGCCGGGTCAAATCTGCTGTTGGTCACTGTTGGGTCTCCGGGGGACTCGTCGGTAGGTCCTTGTACCCCGAGACCATGGAGCGCGCCAGATTGACCCTTGTGCGGCGGCTTTCATAGATCACCGCAGCGATATGCAGCACGACCGAGATTTCGGCCCAGGTGACCAGTGCTTCGTGCAGCTCTTCGGGCCATTCGATGCCCCAGAACATGTCGGTGGTCATCAGATAGCCGGTGAGACCGATGCCAAGGATCGTCAGCAGCAGGTTGTAGATCATCAGGGCGCCAAGCGGCGTATGGCCCCGGTGCGGACGCACCCGCCCAGTGGCAATATCCGTCAGCTGCCCGACAGCGCCCGAGAAACTGGGGGGGAAACTGGAAAACCGGGCATAACGGCTGCCAATCACCCCCCAGAGTATGCGCACCCCGATCAGGCCAACGATCACGTACCCCAATACCTCGTGAATCCTCTCGTCCGGATCGGTCAGCAGCGCATTAGCGGCGAACAGAATGACAAGTGACCAGTGAAACAGACGGATCAGCGGATCCCAGACATAGTGACGTTGCATGAGGGTCTCCCAATCGAATGGATGCGGCATTTGGTCGGGCGGAGCGGTACGTGCATCCCGGCTCCGCCCGGGCTGACTTTAGTCTTCCTTGACGCGGATGATTTCCATCTTGTCGTTCAGATAGATCTCCAGCTTTTTGCCGTCTTTCAGGGCGTAGGCCTCGTACATGCCGTCTTCGGATTCGATCTTGCGCACCTCATAGCCCTGTTCGGTCAGTGTGGCGCGGATCTGCGCTTCGACTTCAGCGCTGGGCTTGCCATCCGAGGCCAGCGCCGCGACGGGCAGCGACAGAGGCAGGACAAGGGCGAGGGCCAGGATGCGGGCAGAAGGTTTGAACATGATAAGTCTCCTTGATGTGACAGTCTGATGTGACTGCGGCACGCCATGCGGGCCGTGGTGGACATATCGGAGCGGGCAGGGCGGATCTGGAATAGATCGCGGGATGGATGCGGAGGCTAAACCGGGCGCGTATAACCCTGGTTTATGCAGGTTTTTGCGCTATTTCCCTGCTGCGAAAAAAAAAGACCGGCTCCGAGGGGAACCGGTCTTGAGGTAACCGCACCAGTCACAACACCAGTGCGACGGGGAGAATTGAGATCAGATCGCCAGATATTCGGCGCGCAGCTCGGCGTTTTCCAGAACCTCGGAGGCGGTGCCGTCAAAGACGATCCCGCCGGTGTCCAGAATGACCGCCCGGTCGGCAAGTTCCAGCGCGCGCACCGCGTTCTGTTCCACCAGAATCGTGGTCATGCCCTGCTCCTTGATGTGGATGAGAGTCTTTTCGATCTCGTCCACGATGACCGGCGCGAGGCCTTCATAGGGTTCATCTAGCAGCAGCACCTTGATGTCCCGGGCCAGTGCGCGGGCAATGGCGAGCATCTGCTGCTCACCCCCCGAAAGGGTCACGCCTTCCTGCTTGCGCCGTTCACCAAGGCGCGGGAACAGGTCGTAAAGGCGCTCGATGGACCAGCCGATGGGCGGTGCGATCTGTGCCAACTGCAGGTTTTCCTCGACCGTCAGGCCGGGGATGATGCGCCTGTCCTCGGGTACCAGACCCAGACCAGCAGCGGCCGCTTCATGGCTTTCCATCTTGTGCAGCGGCTGGTGGTCCAGCCAGATCTCGCCCTGGGTGACCAAGGGGCTGCCGGTGCGGGCGATCGACCGCAGGGTCGATGTCTTGCCCGCGCCGTTGCGGCCCAGCAGGGCAAGGATTTCGCCTTCGTGGACGTTAAAGTTGATGCCCTGCACGATGTAGCTTTCGCCGTAATAGGCGTGCATGTCCCAGACTGACAGGAAGGCCGGAGCCGTTGTCGCCTGATTGGCGTTCTTGGAGAAATCCGGTTTGACGTTCATCTCTGTTTCTCCTTATGCGCTTTCGCCCAAGTACGCTTCGCGCACCTTGGGGTTGCCACGGATGTTCTGCGGATCGTCTTCGACCAGCGGCGTGCCCTGCGCCAGAACCGTGATCCGGTTGGCCAGGCTGAACACCACATGCATGTCGTGTTCGATGATGGCGATGGTGATGTCGCGCTCGTCCGAGATCTGTTTCAAGAGATCGATGGTGTTGTTGGTGTCGGCCCGCGCCATGCCTGCGGTGGGTTCATCCAGCAGCAAGAGGCGGGGTTCCTGAGACAGGCACATGCCGATCTCAAGACGCCGTTTGTCGCCGCGCGACATGGCGGCGGCATGCATGTGCCGCTTGTCCGCCATGTTCATTTCCACCAGCATCTGCTCGGCCTTTTCCAGCACATCCTTCTGCTTGGCGACCGAGGCGATGGCGTTCAGTTCGAACGCCCCGTCCCGTTTGGCAAAGCAGGGGATCAGCATGTTTTCCAATACGGTGAGATCGCCAAAGATCTCGGGCGTCTGGAACACGCGGGAAATGCCCATCTGGTTGATCTCATATGGCGCCCGGCCCAGCACCGACTGACCGTCGAACATGACCGATCCGGTGTCTGGGATCAGCTTGCCCACCAGGCAGTTCAGCAGGGTGGATTTGCCCGCCCCGTTTGGGCCGATGATGGCGTGAACGGAGTTTTCCTTGACGCTGAGGTTCACATCCGACAGCGCCTGAAGGCCGCCGAACCGTTTGCCCACCTTTTTGACTTCGAGGATACCCATTGATCCTGTCTCCTTATTCCGCAGGTTCGGTTTTTTTGCTGGCCGAGCTGTCCTTGGACTTGCGCCCTTTGAACCAGCCTGCAATGCGCTGCCCGCCTTCGACGAGGCCACCCGGCAGGAAGATCACCACCAGCATGAACAGGATGCCCAGCGTCAGGTGCCAGCCTTTGCCGATGAAGGGGTGGACGATGAAGACCATGAAGTCCTCGATCCCGTCGGGCATAAAGCTGAACCAGCTGTGCAGAACGTTGTCGTTGATCTTCGAAAAGATGTTTTCGAAGTATTTGATGAAGCCCGCGCCCAGAACCGGACCGATCAGCGTGCCGGCACCCCCGAGGATGGTCATCAGAACCACCTCACCCGAGGCGGTCCACTGCATGCGCTCGGCGCCTGCCAGCGGGTCCATCGAAGCCATCAGGCCACCAGCAAGGCCGGCGTACATGCCCGAGATCACAAAGGCAGCCAGGGTGTAGGGGCGGGTGTTGAGGCCAGTGTAGTTCATCCGTTGCTGGTTCGATTTCACCGCCCGCAGCATCATGCCAAAGGGCGAGCGGAAGATGCGGATCGCCAGATAGAAGGAGGCCAGCATAACGAGCGCGCACAGGTAGTAGCCCGCGTTGAACTGGAAGGCCCAGGGACCCACCGCCATTTCAAAGGTCGAGCGCATCTCCATCCCGAAGAAGTTTGTCACGGGGATTGAGCCGTCCGCGGTGGCAGAGACACCCAGAACGCGCGGGTCTTCCAGCGTCAGCTGCAGGCCGGTTTCACCGTTGGTGATCGGCGTCAGCACCGAATAGGCCAGGTTGAACGACATCTGCGCAAAGGCCAGCGTCAGGATCGAGAAGTAGATGCCCGAGCGGCGCAGGGACACAAATCCGATCAGCAGCGCGAACAGCCCCGCTATGATCACCGACAGGATGATGGCCGGGACGACGTTCATGCTCAGGAGCTTGAACATCCAGACCGCCGAGTAGGAGCCCACCCCCAGAAAAGCCGCGTGGCCAAAGGAGAGGTAGCCGGTGAGGCCGAAGAGAATGTTGAACCCGATTGCGAAGATCCCAAAGATCACGAAACGCTGCATCAGGTCAGGATAGCCCGCGTTGAACTGCGCCATGGCGCTGTCTGCCGGGAAGGGGTTCAGGATGAATGGTGCGCACAGGGCCAGGATGGCGACCAGCAGCAGCATTCGAGTGTCTTTTTTGTCCAGTCCGAACATGTGCTTAGTCCTCCATCACGCCTTTGCGGCCCATCAGGCCCCGCGGGCGGGTGAGCAGAATGATGATCGCGACCACATAGATGATGATCTGGTCGATGCCGGGGAGAATGGATTTGATTTCATTCATCGAAGCAAAGCTTTCGAGAACCCCCAGAAGGAAGCCGGCCAGAACGGCGCCGGGCAGGGAGCCCATGCCGCCCACAACCACAACCACGAAGCTGAGAACCAGGAAGTCCATGCCCATGTGGTAGTTGGGAGAGTTGATCGGCGTGTACATCACACCGGCAAGTCCCGCGACCGCAGCGGCAATACCAAACATGATGGTAAAGCGGCGGTCGATGTTGATGCCCAGAAGGCCGACGGTTTCCCGGTCTGCCATCCCGGCGCGCACAACCATGCCGAAGGTGGTGAATTGAAGGAAGCTGAAGATGCCACCGATGATCACCACCGCAAAGAAGAAGTAGACCACGCGCCAGACCGGATAGACGATGTCCATGCCGATGACCGCGCCGAGATTCACAACGCCGTTCAGTGCCTCGGGGGCCGGGGTCTGGATCGGGTTCGCGCCATAGAAATACTTGACGATTTCCTGCAGCACGATGGCCAGGCCAAAGGTCACGAGGATCTGGTCCGCATGTTCGCGCTTGTAGAAATGCTTGATCAGCCCGCGTTCCATCACGTAGCCGACGAAGATCATGATCGGGATCGCAAACAGGATCGCCAGCGGCACCGCCCAGTCGATGATTGCACCGCCCACCTCGGGGCCGAACCAGGATTCAACATACGGCGTCTTGACCTTCAGCGGGTTGCCAAGGAAGTCTTTCTGGCTTTCGTCGACGGTCTCAAAGCTGAGGTTCAGAATGCGCTGCAGGGTCACGGCGCAGAAGGCGCCGATCATGAACAATGCGCCGTGGGCGAAGTTCACAACGCCCAGCGTGCCGAAAATGAGTGTCAAACCCAGCGCGATCAGCGCATAGGCCGAGCCTTTGTCCAGCCCGTTCAAGATTTGCAATAGGATTGCGTCCATAGTCCCCACCTTCGGGTTCTTCAGTATGGAAGTGATAGAGTCCGACCGTTCGCGGGACGAGCCCCGGGGTTCTGTGCGGAGGCGCTCCGCATGGCAGATGAATGGACGGACGTTTCTGAAAGGGGCCGGGCGCAAGACGCGCCCGGCTTTTCACTCGGATCAGGCGCCCGGGTTGCAGGTGCCAAGGGCACCGCCTGCAAACATCGGGTGATCCGGCGGATAGGTAACCTGAGCGGCCGGGGTGACCTCGACAACTTCCAAGAGGTCGAACTCGGAGGTCGGGTTCTCTTTCCCGCGCACAACCAGAACGTCTTTGAAGCACTGGTGATCTTCGGCGCGATACAGCGTCTTGCCGTTGCCCAGACCGTCAAATTCGAAGCCTTCCAGAGCCTCGGCCACGCCGCAGGGGTTGAAGGTGCCTGCGCGCTCGCATGCATCTGCATAAAGCAGGGTCTGGCAGTAAACGGTATGCGCCGCCTGGCTGGGCGGGAAGCCGTATTTGGTGCCGAAGGACTGCACGAAGGCTTTCGATGCATCGTCCTGCAGCGACCAGTGCCAGTTGGTGGAACCGTGAATGCCCTTCACGTTTTCGCCGGCGCCTTTCGCCATCAGGCGCGAGTAGAGCGGAACGACGATTTCGAACTGCTTGCCGTTGACGATCTTGTCGCGCAGGCCGAACTGAACCGCGTTGGTCAGCGAGTTCACCATGTTGCCGCCATAGTGGTTCAGAACCAGAACGTCGGCGCCGGAGTTCAGAACCGGGGCGATATAGGACGAGAAGTCGGTCGCGGCCAGCGGCGTGCGTACCTTGTTAACGGTGTTCCAGCCCAGGGCCTCGGTCGCGGCTGCGATCGATTCTTCCTGGGTCCAGCCCCAGGTGTAGTCGGCGGTCAGGTGATAGGCGTTACGGTCGGTGCCATAGAGGTTCTTCAGCACCGGCGCCAGCGCGGCACCCGACATGTAACCGTTAAAGAAGTGACGGAAGCCGTTGGCTTTCTTGTCTTTACCGGTGGTGTCGTTGGAGTGGGTCAGACCCGCCATGAAGATCACGCCGGCTTCCTGGCATAGGCCTTGAACCGCGATGGCCACGCCCGAGGACGAGCCGCCGGTGATCATCACTGCACCGTCTTTTTCGATCATCGACTTGGCCGATGCGCGGGCTGCGTCAGATTTGGTCTGGGTGTCGCCGGTGACGAATTTGACTTCCTTGCCCAGGATGCCGTTCCCTTTCAGCGCCTTCGAGCTGAAGGTGTTCATCATGCCGCCGTCGCCGCCACCGTTCAGGTGCTCGACTGCCAGCTGGTATGCGCGCAGCTCGTCTGCGCCCTCATCGGCGTAGGGGCCGGTCTGCGGCACGTTGAAGCCGAGCGTGACGGTGCTGCCGGTCGGCTCGTTGGTGTAAGCGGCTGCGGACGACGCAGTGAAGATCGTCGGAAGCGCAACGCCAGCGCCCATCATGGCACCGGACTTCAGTACCCCGCGACGCGAGACATCAGATTTGGACATGTAATCCTCCCTTAAGATTTTAACGCCTAGCAGCTCCTCACTTCCGCTCGGCGTCGGCACGGTTTTCGTGCAAAATCAGTATGAGGGCAGCTTGTAAAATCGCGCAATAAATCCCTTGTAAAGCAGACTTATTCTGTAAATAAATGAACAGTACTCCACGGCATTCTGTAAAGAAACTTATGCCGCGCCGCGGAAAGCCCTTGAAATAGCGGCCTTTTGGGAAAGACCTGTAAAATGGCACGTGACACTCTGACCGGCAGCAGAATCCGCGAACGGCGGCTCATCCTCGGGATGCGTCAGGCGGAACTTGCCCGCGCGGCCGGTATTTCGGCCTCATATCTCAATCTGATCGAACACAACAGGCGCAGAATCGGCGGCAAACTGCTGGTCGGGATCGCGCAGGTTCTGGGGGTTGAACCTTCGATGTTGAGCGAGGGCGCCGAAGCGGCGCTGATCGCCAGCCTGCGCGAAGCAGCAGCAGACAGCGGCGTGCCCGTGGCTGAGCTGGACCGGGCCGATGAATTCGCGGGTCGGTTCCCCGGCTGGGCCGAGGTGCTGGCGACAAGTCATCGCCGCATCGCCACGCTGGAGCGAACCGTGCAAACCCTGTCGGACCGGCTGACCCACGATCCGCATCTGGCGGCCTCGCTGCACGAGGTTCTGTCGACGGCTGCTGCGATCCGCTCGACCGCGTCGATCCTGGCGGAAACCGGCGAGCTGGAACCGGAATGGAGTGATCGGTTCCACAAGAACCTGAACGAGGATTCCCTGCGTCTGGCCGAAAGCAGCCGCGCCCTGGTGAGTTTCCTTGATGAAAGTAACACAAGCGCTGATCGGCGCGGGGTGCCGCATGAAGAGGCCGAGGCTTTCTTCCTCGCGCAGGGGTATCATTTCCCTGGGCTGGAAACCGGCACCGCCAGCCCGGAGGAGCTGGTGGCCCGGGCCCCTGAGCTGGTCAGCGATGCGGCAAGGCTGATCGCCCGCAGCGCACTGGAGCAATATCAGCGCGACGCGGTTGCACTGCCGCTGGACCCATTGCGGGCGGCGCTGGACAAGGGGGGCATTCGTCCCTCGGCCCTGGCCGCGCAGTTCGGCTGTGATCTGCCCACGGTGCTGCGCCGGGTTGGCCTGCTGCCGTTCGAAGTGCTGGGGCAGGAGGCTGGACTGGTGATCTGCGATGCCTCAGGCTCGATTCTGGTGCGCAAACCGGTGACCGGCTTTGCCTTGCCGCGCTTTGGCGCCTCTTGTCCGCTCTGGCCGATTTATACCGCGTTGGCGCGCCCGCACGTGCCGGTACGCCGCAACGTGGTGCAGCAGGGGCGCTCGGCGCTGGCGTTTAAATGTTTGGCGGTGGCATGGGATCATGTGACACCGGATTTCGACAGCGATCCACTCTATCACGCGGTGATGCTGATCCTGCCGCAAAGCGAAGTGCCGGAAGGCGCGCAACCTGTGGGCGCCAGCTGCCGGATCTGCCCGCGCCGGGGATGTCCGGCCCGCCGCGAGCCGTCGATCCTGAAGGAAGAGTTTTGACAGCTGCGGGGCTGCGCGGCTACTCTAACGTGAAACGGGCATGTGCGCCGGGACCGTTATGGGTCCGGGGAGCGGCGCTGGGAGGACCTTCTGCCAATGAGCAGACACGTAATTCTGATCGAGGATGAGCCGAATATCACTGAGGCGATCCGCTTTCTTCTGACGCGCGATGGCTGGCAGGTTGATGCCTACGCCGATGGGACCGGCGCTGTCGAGGTGATACGCGAGGCCCAGCCGGATCTGGTGATTCTGGACCTGATGCTACCGGGCAAAAGCGGGCTTGAGATCATCCGCGAGCTGCGTGAGGTCGACGGGTTTGCCTCCTTGCCGGTTCTGATGCTGACAGCCCGCGGCCAGATGAAGGACCGGGAAATGGCCGAACGCGCTGGCGTGACCCGGTTCATGACCAAGCCCTTTTCCAACTCCGAGGTTCTGACTGCGGTGCGGGACCTGCACGCTCAGGCCAGCCAGGGATGACCCCGAGCGGTCGGATTTGGCCCCCAACAGGAGGCAGCCTTGGCTGCCGCCCTGACCGGGGGCGATCATGATCCGGGGCGACGGGGCCGGGCGGCAGGATGAGATCTCTGCTCCCTTTGTCGAGCGGCGCACCTATCGCCGCCGCCGCCTGATGGATATTGCCCGGCTGTTGCCCATCCTGGGCGCCTTGCTGTTCCTGATGCCTTTGATGTGGCCCGACCCCGATCCCTATCCTGCGCCGGGCAGCCATGGGGGCATGGCGATGTCCTCTGCCATCATCTATATCTTTGTGGTCTGGGCGATCCTGATCGCGGTCAGCCTTGCCTTTGGAGAAGCGGTGCGCCGCTGGGCCGAACACTGGACCGCAGGCGGGCATTCCGAAGCTGAGCCCTATCAGGCACAGGGCGCGGCGGTTGGTTCTGGGACAGAGCAGGGCAGCGCAGAGGCTCCGCGCGACTGATGGCCTCTCTCAATGTTCTGGTCCTGGTCTGTTTTACCTATGTTGCGCTGCTATTTCTTGTGGCCTTTCTTGCGGACCGGATGGCCAGTCGGGGGCGCAGTGCCGCCTGGATGCGCTCGCCGCTGACCTATACGCTGTCACTGTCGATCTATTGCACCGCCTGGACCTTTTATGGCGCGGTGGGATACGCAGCGCGCTCGGGGCTGGAATTCATCACCATCTATCTGGGGCCGACGCTGGTCATGCTGGGCTGGTGGTGGGGGTTGCGCAAACTGGTGCGGGTCGGGCGCAGTCAGCGCGTCACCTCCATCGCGGACCTTTTGTCGGCGCGCTATGGCAAGTCCAATACGCTGGCCATCGGCGTGACCATCTTGGCCGTGATCGGGGTGACGCCATATATTTCACTGCAATTGCAGTCCATTACCCTGTCTTTTTCAATCTTCGCCGAGGCTGATCCCCTGCGCGGATATAACGAGACCAAGACGGTATTCTGGGTCTCGGCGGGCCTTGCCGTTTTTGCCATCCTGTTCGGTACCCGTAACCTCAATGCCAACGAGCGCCACCACGGGGTGGTGACGGCGATTGCGCTGGAGGCGGTGGTCAAGCTGGTCGCCCTGCTGGCAGTGGGGATCTTCGTGGTCTGGGGCATCGCTGGCGGGCTGCCAGAAACGTTTGCGCGGATTGATGCCTCGCGTATTGGCCAGTGGCAGGTGGACGGGGGCCGCTGGGCCACCATTACCTTCCTTGCCGCTGCCGCCTTTGTCTGCCTGCCGCGCATGTTTCAGGTCATGGTCGTCGAAAACGAGGACGAGCGTCATCTGCGCATAGCGGCCTGGGCATTTCCGACCTACCTGCTGCTCATGTCGATGTTCGTGGTGCCCATCGCCGCCATCGGGCTTGAGCTGCTGCCGACGGGGGCGAACCCGGATCTTTTCGTTCTGACGCTGCCGCTGCATCAGGGGCAGCAGAACCTTGCGATGCTGTCTTTCCTTGGCGGTTTTTCCTCGGCAACCTCAATGGTGATCGTCGCGGCTATGGCCCTGTCGACCATGGTGTCGAACCATATCGTGATGCCGATCTGGCTGCGGCTGCAGGGCGCGGCGGGGGCCTCGGTCTCGGGGGATGTGCGTGATGTGGTGCTGTTTACCCGCCGTGTGACCATCGCGGTGATCATGGCGCTGGGGTACTTCTATTACACGCTGTCCGGCGGCGGCGCGGCGTTGGCAGCGATCGGCCTGATTTCCTTTGCCGGGGTGGCGCAGATGCTGCCGGCGCTGGTGGGCGGCCTGTTCTGGCGCGGCGCCACCCGCAGCGGCGCCCTCGCAGGGCTGACCGTCGGCTTTGGCATCTGGGCCTATACCATACTGCTGCCGACCCTTGGCGGCGGTGTTCTGCCCGATGCGGTGCTGGCCGAAGGTCTGTTCGGCCTGTCCTGGCTGCGCCCGCACGCCCTTTTCGGGATCGAGGCGCTCGACCCCACGGTGCATGCCGTCCTTTGGTCCATTGGGCTCAATGCCGTGGTGTTCTGCATCGTGTCGCTGGCCAGTTTCCCGAGCCCGATGGAGCGGCTGCAGGGCGCGCAATTCGTCAATGTTTTCGATCACTCATCCGGCCCGCGCGGCTGGACCGGCTCGGTGGCGCAGAGCGAAGACCTGATGGTGATGTCGCAAAGGATCCTGGGCGCCACTGAGGCGCAGGCGTTCTTCCAGCGCGAACTGGCCCGGCAGGGCGGTCGGGGCAGCCTTCCAGAGCCGACGCCGGTGTTCCTTGAACGGCTGGAACGCGAGCTGAGCGCGTCGATCGGGGCCGCCGCAGCGCATGCTATGATCGGTCAGATCGTTGGGGGCTCTTCCGTTTCGGTTGAGGATCTTTTGGCGGTGGCGGATGAGACGGCGCAGATGCTGGAATATTCGAACCGTTTGGAAATGCAGTCTGCCGAATTGTCCAGGACGGCGCGCAAGCTGCGGGAAACCAACGAAAAACTGACGCAGATTTCACGCCAGAAGGATGCTTTCCTCAGCCAAGTCAGCCACGAATTGCGCACGCCGATGACCTCTATCCGGGCCTTTTCCGAAATCCTGCGGGACGATGATACCCTGGCGCAGGAGGGAAAGGCCCGATATGCGACCATCATCCATGACGAGGCGTTGCGGCTAACGCGCCTGCTGAACGACCTGCTGGATCTTAGCGTGCTGGAAAGCGGTCAGGTCAGCCTCAACATGACCCGCGGGACGCTGAAAGAGGTGCTGGACCATGCGGTTTCCACAGCTGTAGCGGGATTTGATACCCCGATGCAGGTGCTGCGGGATCCTGCAAGTGAAGATATTAAGATTTCATCGGATCTGGACCGGCTGGCGCAGGTCTTTATCAACCTGATCGCCAATGCCCAGAAATACTGCGATGCGGAACATCCGGAGCTGAGCATCCACGTGTCCCGCGAGGGCTCGCAGGTGCTGATCGATTTCATCGACAACGGCAGCGGCATTCCGCCCGAGTTCCAGCAGATGATTTTCGAGAAGTTTTCGAGGGTTAGCCCGGAGCGGGCTGGCGGAGCCGGGCTGGGGCTGGCGATCTGCCGCGAGATTGTGCAGCGGCTGGATGGCGATATTTCCTATCTTGCAGGCGCCTCTGGTGGCGCCTTCCGGGTAACCCTTTCCGGTATCCGTGAAAAAGCCGCATAAAGCCCAGAAATAAAGATCTTGGTAACCCTCCGTAGTCTAAAACAGAGACAACAGGCGCTAAGGGTTCAGGTTCACGACGTATGTCTGACACGACGACACAGGATTCGACAGGAAGCAAGCCAGGGGTTCTTGCCCGCAAGCTGGCGGCAACCAAAGAGGGGTCGGGAGCATTCAGCAGTTCGCTGACGCTCAAGGCGCTGAGGCGGTCGCTTGCGCGGGCAGCAGCCGAGCTGTGCGAACTGCCGCTTGCGGTTCTGGCCGCACGCCAGGTGAACCGTGCGTCTGACGAATTGCCCGAGATGCTGTCTGACAAGCATCTGTTGGTTGTTCTGGACGGCCCTGATGGCCGCCTTGGCGCTGCGACTATGGACGCCGCCCTCGTGACTGCTCTGATCCAGAAGCAGACCATCGGTCAGGTCATGGGGAAAACCCCTACAGAGCGGCATTACACACCGACCGATGCTGCGATGACGGCCGATTTCCTCGAAAGCGCCTTGAAAAAGGTGGTCGTGATGTTGGAAGGCCAATCCGACCAGGCCATCTTCTCTGGCTATCAGTTTGGCGCCCAAGTCGAGGACCTGCGCAGTCTGGCCCTGGGGCTTGAAGCCGACGATTATCGCGTTCTGACCCTGACTGTTGATCTGGCCATCGGCGCCATGCAGGGCGAATTGAACCTAATCCTGCCCGAACCCACGCCCGAGGAACTGGGCAAGGGGGGCGGCTCCGGTCCGTCGCTTGGGCGCAACCTTGGGGCCATGCGGGCCGAATTGTCCGCCGTTCTTTGCAAGATGCGGGTGCCGCTCAACGAATTTTCCGGACTTAAGACCGGCGATCTGCTGCCGCTGGATCAGGCATTCCTTTATGAAACAGATCTTCAGGCGGTGAGCGGTCAGTCGATCGCTCAAGGGCGCCTTGGGCAGTTGAATGGCGCGCGCGCGGTGCGCCTCAATCAGCCGCGCACCAAGCTGGTGAATGACATGGAAGCGGATCAAACCGGGTTTGCAGATGGTGTCGGGGCTGACGCCATGCCTGCCGCCGCTGACGAAATGCCCACGCTTGATCTTGGCATTGCAGCCGAGGATCTGCAGGACCCCCTGGACAGCGGCATGGGCGGCGGTGGTCTCGGTTCCGGTCTGGGTGGTGATTTCGATACCGGCGGTCTGGGCGATATGAACAACCTTGGTGGTGACCTCGGCTCCGATATGGGGGGAGATCTGGGTGCGGACCTGGAGAACGATTTTGCGGCGGCCCTTGGAGGAGGGGATCTTGGCGGCAACTTCGGCGGGGATCTGGGCGGTGGCCTCGGCGGCGATTTGCCCGCGTTGCCGGACACCGGCATGGATGAGTTCAACCCGGATGATGCTGCAGCGGAAATCTCCAAACTGGCTGGACTTGGCTCTGGCTGACAAGGCGATCACGGCAGGCGCAGTTGTACTGCGGTCTCCCGATCCGTTCGCAACAGGATGAGCAAAACACGAGCCCGGCATGTTTAGATGCCGGGTTTCGCTATTTGGGGCACTCCTCGCCACTGCTTGTAAATGCCAGGGGGGGGGGCATGATCCGCAGTTTGCCCGTCGATGCCAGAGCAATGAAAAAGACCCCAGCCGTAGGGCTGAGGTCTTTGAGTGTTGTGAGTGATGGTTTTAATAGTTGGGGGTGGGAAATATTCTTTGATCTGTCTCGCTTCGGCTCAGGACTTGCCCGCAGCCTCAAGCGCAGGACGCAAACCATCCAGCGCGTAGCCCGCTGCTGCGGTTTTGCCGAGGATCTCATCCGCCGACATCTCCTGCGCCTGACCCAGCGCCCAGACTACCGAAGAGCGGGTGCCCGATGCGCAATAGGCTAGCACCTGACCCTCGGCGCCTTCGTAGAGTTCACGCTGGCGCGCGACGTTTTCCGGCGTCATGGTCTGGTGGGTCAGCGGCAATTCTTCAAAGCGCAGCCCGGCAGCCTCGGCCGCAGCGCGGATTGCAGCGGCCTGATGGCTCGGCTGAACCTCGGAATCGGGGCGATTGCAGATCACCAGTTTGAAACCGGCTTCGGCGATTGCAGGAATGTCTTCGACCGAAATTTGCGGCGAGACGGCGTAGCGGGGCGTTATGTCACGAGCTTGCATGGGCAATCCTTTACGCCTTTGCGGCCATCCGGTCCAGTTGCACGCCGATCGGCGCCGAAGCCAGCATACCGGCCGACATGGCAGCAAGGAAAATCAGCCCACCCCAGCCGTTGTAGGTCAAAGACGCGAGTGCCGGCCCCGGGCACAGACCGGCCAAGCCCCAGCCCATGCCGAACAGGACCGAGCCGGTGATCAGCCGGTGATCCAGTTCCGGACGCGGAAGGGTCGGGAAATCGCCGCCCACCAGCGGTTTGCGGCCATGGGTCAGACGCCAGGCAAAGAACATCGGAATAACGGCGCCGCCCATCACGAAGGCCAGTGTCGGGTCCCAATTGCCAAAGACGTCCAGCCAGCCCTGCACCTTGGTGGTGTCGGTCATGCCGGAAATGAAAAGTCCGCCGCCAAACAGGCTGCCTGCGATAAGAGAAAGAAGAATACGCATCAGATCAGCCCCAGAACGTGACGGAAAATGGCCAGGGTCAGACCACCGGCCAGAATGTAGAAAACGGTGGCAACGATGCCGCGCAGGGACAGTCGGGAAATTCCGCATACCCCGTGGCCGGAGGTGCAGCCATTTGCGATACGGGTTCCGACGCCAACCAGAAGGCCGGCCGCAATGATCACACCAACATTGGTGGTCATATGGGTGTCGATCTCAACGTTATAGATCGGCCAGAGGATCAGCGGGGTGACGATCACGCCGACCAGAAAGGCCAGCCGTTCCCACAGGGTGTTCCAGCCGCTGCCATCGATGAGCCCGCCGAAAATACCGCTGGCGCCCATGATCCGGCCATTGCCCAAAAGGTAGACGGCACCGCCGAGGCCGATAATACCGCCTCCGACGAGGCCCCAGATCCAGTCTGTTTCCATTGTTCGCGTTTCCTTGGTGTTTGCGCTGCGGAAAATTCGTGCTCTCAGCGCCTGAATTGAAGATGCAGCGCCGGGCCAAAGGGCGGGGCGCTGCATCCGGGGTTCTGGTGTTAGATCTTGTTGACCGGGATTTTCAGGAAGACATCGCCCTGATCGTCCGGCTCGGGCATCTGGCCTGCGCGCATATTGACCTGCAGCGACGGCAGGATCAGCCGGGGCATGCCCAGCGTCGCGTCGCGGGCATCGCGCATCGACACGAAGTCTTCGATGCTTTTGCCCTGACCAATGTGAATATTCAGCGCTTTCTGCTCTCCGACCGTGGTTTCCCAGGCGTATTCGTCCCGGCCCGGCGCCTTGTAGTCGTGGCCGACGAAAATGCGGGTTTCATCGGGCAGGGCCAGGATCTTCTGGATCGAGTTGAACAGCGTTTCGGAAGAGCCGCCGGGGAAGTCGCAGCGTGCGGTGCCGAAATCGGGCATGAACAGCGTATCGCCGACAAAGGCGGCATCGCCGATAACATAGGTCAGGCAGGCCGGTGTGTGACCGGGGGTGTGCAGCACTTCGCCGCGCAGCTGGCCGATCATGAAGGTATCACCTTCCTTGAACAGCTGATCGAACTGGCTGCCGTCGCGCTGGAATTCGGTGCCTTCGTTGAAGACCTTGCCGAAGGTATCTTGGACGATGGTGATGTTCTCGCCGATACCGATCTTGCCGCCCAGGCGCTCTTGCAGATAGGGCGCGGCCGACAGGTGGTCGGCGTGCACGTGGCTTTCCAGGATCCACTCGGTTTTCAAACCTTCCGCAGTGATCCAGTCGATGATTTCATCCGCCGAGCTGGTGTCGGTCCGGCCTGCCGCATGATCGAAATCCAGAACCGAATCGATAATGGCACAGGCGCTGCCGTTGGGATCGCGGACAACATAGGAAACAGTATTGGTCGCTTCGTCGAAGAAGGCTTTGACGATAGGATTCATGATGGGGCTCTCCCTTGCGTTTCACTATACATATGTTGAAATCAGAATGTGTTTCAACCCTTCGCGTGTGGTTAACTTAGCTGTCCCGGCGGCAGGGCGGTGTTGATCTGGCTCAATCGCGTCTTGAACCGGGTCCTGTAGGGGCGCAAAACATCTATCCGGGACTGCTGTTTTTGCCGGTATTTTGGCCGATATTTTGCCTGTCTGCTGTGCAATTTGCCCGATATTGCGCCAACCTCCGCCGATGATGACTCAAATCAAGGAGTTTTGCTGTATTTCTGTTTCAAACCCCTGCCAGAATGTTCCGCACGACAGGGAGGATGAAACATGACAGACGCAGTTTTGCTGCAGAATGCGCAGCATCTTGAAAAACAGATTCGCACCGCGTCGGGTCCGACACGTGAACGGCTGGTGGATGAATTCTTCAGCGCGCTGACCCGGCTGCGCGCTTCGGGCTCGGCCATTCCAGGCACCCTGCGCCGGGTCAAGGCCAAGCTGGAAGAAGAAGCGGTGGAAGATCAGTTCGACAATATGCCGGTCTGAGCTGCCACCACGCGGAGCGGTCATTTCAAAACTTGTAAGCAACGAAAAAGCGGATCCTTGGTAGGGTCCGCTTCAGGCGTTTTGGAGGTTCTATTGCAGGGGGCCTTAGAGTGCGTGCAGGGAGTGCGCGCAGGGCAGGGGTCAGGACAGGAAAATTCCGACCATGACCAGCATCAGCCCGATCACCGACAGCAGCAAAGCGCCAAGGTTCAGCGGTAGCACGGATTGCACCACGGCGCGCAGCGCCTCGTCGTCCAGTTTCTGTCGCCGCGCCTTTGCGACGCGCAGGATGCACCAGACCAGCCCCAAGAGACCGCCCACGGACAGGGCCGCGCCCACCCAGACAAGGATTTCAAACATGCCAGTCTCCTGCGGTTTGCATGCTGCTGCGGGTAGCGGATTGGCCTTGTGGATGCAAGATGCTTGCAGGCAGAGGCGGGTATCAGGGCCCCGCGCAGCGCGCAAAACATCGCCCGAAGGCACGATGGCGGGCTTTCCCGGCTTGCGGTGATCAGGCCGGACCGCTATCCCCTTTTATCGACCGCAATGACATGCCTTGCTGACGGAGCCGCACATGGATCTGACCGAAGACGAAAAGAGTGAAAACTACCGGGTGACCGCCGGGGAACTGCGCCAGTTCATCGAACGTTTCGAACGTCTGGACGCAGAAAAGAAGGACATCGCCGAACAGCAAAAAGAGGTGATGGCCGAAGCCAAGGCGCGCGGCTATGACACCAAGGTCATGCGCAAAGTTATCGCCCTGCGCAAGCGGGACAAGGACGACATCGCCGAAGAAGAGGCGGTGCTGGACATGTATAAAGAAGCGCTTGGCATGTAACGGCCAGCCGCTTTGCAGATTGAGTTCTACCGCGCATCTCCTTTGGGTGCGCGGTTTTTCTTTGCTCCCTAGTATCAGCGCCGCAGGGCGCTGCACGGAAACCGCCTGTTATGCAAATCGCTTCAGGTATGAAATTTTAAGCTTGAAATACTTTGCGCGCTGGCGGATATTGCCAGCAGCACTGCAAACAGAACCGAATTGAGGAGACAGGCAATGCCCGCAATCAATGTGCACCCCGAAGGCTGGAAGCCGGCCAAGGGCTATGCCAATGGCATGGTCGCCGAGGGCAAACTGCTGTTCGTCGGTGGGCAGATCGGCTGGACCGCAGATCAGGTCTTTGAGGCCAAAGACTTTATCGGTCAGATGAGCCAGGCGCTGCGCAATATCCTCGATGTGGTCGAGACCGCAGGCGGCGCGGCCAGCGATATCACCCGGCTGACATGGTATGTCACCGACAAGGCGGAATATATGGCGCATCAGGCCGAAGTGGGCAAAGCCTACCGTGACGTGATGGGCTATCACTTCCCAGCCATGACGATGGTTGTGGTCTCGGCGCTGGTCGAGGATGAAGCCAAGGTCGAGATCGAAGCCACCGCGGTTCTTTCGGACTGATCCTTCGGCTGGGCCAGATGCCTTTGGTTTTTGGCCCGCCGACACACAATTTGGTGAATTCGGTTGGAAATTCCCCTAGGATACCCCAGATCTGTCCCCGACAGATGAGGGGAGTCACAGATGCGGATCAATGCCGATTTTTCACAGCGTGTCGCGGTTCACTTTGACGATATTCCCTGGGTGCAAAGCCCGGCTGCCGGGGTCGAGCGGAAGATGCTTGACCGGATCGGCGAGGAAGTCGCCCGCGCCACGACCATCGTGCGCTTTGCGCCGGGCTCATCCTTTTCCGCGCATACCCATGACGGCGGCGAGGAATACCTCGTGCTGGACGGCGTATTTCAGGACGAAACGGGGGACTTCCCGGTTGGTTCCTACGTGCGCAACCCGCCCACGTCCCGCCACGCGCCAGCGGCCGCAGATGGCGCGATGATCCTGGTGAAACTGCACCAGTTCGATCCCGAAGACCGCCAGACCGTTCATGTCGACACCACTGAGGCGCAGGATCCGCATCTGCCGCTTTACTCCGATCCGCACGAGGATGTGTGTCTGGTGAACTGGGCCCCCGGGCTGGAAGTCTCCTTCACGGCCGAGGGCGGCGCCGAGCTGTTTGTGCTGGAGGGAGCTTATCAGGATGGGGATGAAAACTTTGGCCGCTGGGACTGGCTGCGCCTGCCGCCGGGCGGGCAACTGGATGCCAAAGCGGGTCCAGATGGAGCGCGTGTCTGGATCAAATCGGGGCATCTGACCGAGATGGTGAAAAACTAAGCAAGCGTCTTTCATAATATAAATCAACAGCATGTCGGCCATTCCTCAGAACTGGCCGATATTTTTTGACCCGTCAAAAATTTTACCAGTTGATAAAAAAACAAACTGTGGCACTCTGACTTGCAGAAAAATAACAGTCAGGGAGACACCCAATGGCGAGTAGCCATCAGGCATCCGGGATCCAGGCGGGACGTTTGTCCGCCCCAGAGATCGCCGAGAATTTCGGGGATCTGCATGCCCCCTATGATCAGCACGAAGCCGCCGTTGCCGCGGATCGTTGCTATTTCTGCTATGACGCGCCCTGCATGACGGCCTGTCCGACCTCGATCGATATTCCGCAGTTCATTCGCGAAATTCAGGCTGGGCATCCGACGTCAGCGGCCAAGACCATTCTGGATCAGAACATCCTTGGCGGCATGTGCGCTCGCGTTTGCCCGACCGAGACCCTGTGCGAAGAGGTCTGCGTGCGCGAAACTGCCGAAGGTAAGCCGGTCGAGATCGGCCGCCTGCAGCGCTATGCCACCGATACGCTGATGGCCAAGGGGGAGCATCCCTTCACCCGTGCCGAGGCGACGGGCAAGCGCGTTGCGGTTGTCGGCGCTGGTCCTGCGGGCCTGTCGGCCGCGCACCGTCTGGCGATGCTCGGGCACGACGTCACCGTCTATGACAGCAAGGACAAGGCCGGCGGTCTGAACGAATTCGGTATTGCCGCCTACAAGTCCACCAATGATTTCGCCGCACGCGAAGTCGATTGGTTGCTGCAGATCGGCGGTATTTCAATGGAATACGGCAAGAAACTCGGGTCCGAACTGTCGCTTGAGGCGCTGAAGGGCGACTTTGACGCGGTGTTCCTGTCTATCGGTCTGGGCGGCGTCAACGCGCTGCGCAGCGAAGGCGAAGACAAGGATGGCGTGCGCGATGCAGTGGACTTCATCGCCGATCTGCGTCAGGCTGACGATCTGACCACGCTGCCCGTCGGGCGTAATGTCGTGGTCATCGGTGGCGGCATGACGGCGGTCGATGCCGCTGTGCAGTCGAAACTTCTGGGCGCCGAAAACGTCACCATCGCCTATCGCCGTGGCCGCGATGCCATGGGCGCAAGCCGGTTCGAACAGGATCTGGCCGCCTCCAAGGGCGTCAAGCTGATGTTCAACGTGATGCCAAAGGCGATCCATGGCAACGGTGCCGCTGCCGAGATTGAGCTGGAATACACAGAGGTCAAGGATGGCCGCGTAACCGGCACTGGCGAGACCCTGCGCCTGGCAGCGGATCAGGTCTACAAGGCGATCGGTCAGACCCTTGAGGGACAGCCTGACGGGCTGGAAATCGACGGTGGCAAGATCAAGGTCTCGGAAACCGGGCGGACCTCGGTTGCAGGTGTCTGGGCTGGGGGCGACTGTGCCTCGGGTGGCGAAGACCTGACCGTGACCGCCGTGGCCGAGGGCCGCGATGCCGCAATGGACATTCATTCCAGCCTGATGGGCTAAGCCAGCCCGCTGTCCCTGAAACAGGGACGGCAGGCGAGCATGAAAAGGAACAGATAAATGGCTGATCTGACAACTGAATTTCTGGGGATCAAATCTCCGAACCCGTTCTGGCTGGCCTCGGCGCCGCCGACCGACAAGGAATACAACGTCCGCCGCGCCTTTGAGGCTGGCTGGGGCGGTGTGGTCTGGAAAACCCTCGGCTCCGAAGGCCCGCCGGTGGTCAACGTCAACGGGCCGCGCTATGGCGCGATCTGGGGCGCGGACCGGCGTCTGCTGGGTCTCAACAATATCGAGCTGATCACCGACCGCAGCCTTGAGACCAACCTTGAGGAAATCACCCGCGTCAAGAAGGACTACCCGGACCGCGCGGTGATCGTCTCCATCATGGTGCCTTGCGAGGAAGAAGCCTGGAAGGCGATCCTGCCCAAGGTCGAAGCCACGGGTGCCGACGGGATCGAGCTGAACTTTGGCTGCCCGCACGGTATGGCCGAACGTGGCATGGGCTCTGCCGTGGGGCAGGTGCCGGAATACATCCAGATGGTCACGGAATGGTGCAAGAAATACTATTCCAAGCCGGTGATCGTGAAGCTGACGCCGAACATCACCGATGTGCGCTTCCCGGCCCGCGCGGCCAAGGCAGGCGGCGGCGATGCGGTGAGTCTGATCAACACCATCAACTCCATCGTCTCGGTTGACCTCGACAATATGGCGCCCGAGCCGACCATCGGCGGCAAGGGTACCCACGGTGGCTATTGCGGCCCGGCGGTAAAGCCGATTGCCATGAACATGGTTGCGGAAATCGCCCGTGATCCGCAGACACATGGCCTGCCAATCTCGGCCATCGGTGGCGTCACCACCTGGAAAGATGCGGCTGAATTCATGGCGCTTGGCGCGGGCAACGTTCAGGTCTGCACCGCGGCGATGACCTATGGCTTCAACGTGGTGAAAGAGATGATCTCGGGCCTGTCCACCTGGATGGACGAAAAGGGCTACACCTCGACCCAGGACTTCATCGGCATGGCGGTTCCGAACGTGACCGACTGGCAGTATCTGGATCTGAACTATGTCGCCAAGGCGAAGATCAGCCAGGATGACTGCATCAAATGCGGTCGCTGCTTTGCCGCCTGCGAAGACACCTCGCACCAGGCCATCGAGATGAGCGAAGACCGCACATTCACGGTGAAAGATGACGAATGCGTCGCCTGTAACCTGTGTGTCAACGTCTGCCCGGTCGAAGGCTGCATCACCATGGAAGAGGTGCCCGCCGGTCAGGTCGATCTGCGCACGGGCAAGGTGGTGTCGGATCAATACGCCAACTGGACGACGCATCCGAACAACCCCTCGGCCACGGCTGCTGAGTGAGCTTTCGCCCTTAACATTCTGATAACAAATAAAGAGGGGCGCCCGGTGCGGGCGCCCCTTTTTCTGTTTCGGGTGGTGCGACGTGGTTTAACCCGTTGGCGTCAGCATGCGTCGATAGAAGGTATCCAGAAACGCAGGTGCTGCCTCGAACGGATCTTCTTCTCCCATCAGGGTGCGGACCTGAACGTCGAAATCCGCATAGTGCTGGGTCAGCGACCAGATCGAAAAAATCAGATGTTTGGGGTGGCTGGGCTGCAGTTTCCCTTCGTCCATCCAGCCTTGGATCACAGCGGCTTTTTCCTCGACCAGCTGTTTCAGATCGGTCGAAAGCGCCTCCAGCATACGCGGCGCGCCTTGTACGATTTCATTGGCAAACAGGCGGCTTTCGCGGGGGAAGTCCTGGCTCATCTGCAATTTGCGCTGCACATAGGCCAGCATTTCCTCCAGCGGCTCACCCTCGGGATCCAGTTCCCGCAAGGGATCCAGCCAGGTATCCAGAAGTTCCGAGAGCAGCGCGGTAAAAATCGCCTCTTTCGACGGGAAATAGTACAGCAGATTTGGCTTCGACAGCCCGGCCTCACCCGCGATCTGATCCACGGTGGCGCCGCGGAAACCATGGGTGGAAAACACCTCAAGCGCGGCGTCCAGGATGGCGGCGCGATTCTTTTTCTGAATGCGGGTTGGGGATCTGTCCTTGGGCATTGGCGGGTTTTCTGTCCTTGGGTGTCCGGGCGTCGGAAGAACGCCTCTATTTCACACATTTCACCTGTAAACCAAGTGTTTTCCCAGTCCTTGTGACGCAATTTCTTGACTGACTGCGCCCTCATGGTAGCTTGAGTTTGACCAGTTGGTCAAATCCGGTCCGAAAAGACTTTGACCAACGCTTCAAAGCCACCAAAATGGCGCCAAGCCAAAAATAGCCCGCAAAACAGACGGGACCAACAGGAAGGAAGCTGCGATGACGTCGCTTGGACAGAATCTGAAGATCAATGGCGATCGGCTGTGGGACAGTCTGATGGAGATGGCCAAGATCGGCCCCGGCGTTGCGGGCGGCAACAACCGTCAGACCCTGACCGATGAAGATGCCGAAGGGCGCGCCTTGTTCCAGAAATGGTGCGAGGATGCCGGATGCACCATGGGGCTCGATCAGATGGGCAATATGTTTGCCCGCCGCGAAGGCACCGATCCCGATGCGCTGCCGGTCTATGTGGGTTCGCACCTTGATACCCAGCCGACGGGCGGCAAATACGACGGTGTGCTTGGTGTTCTGGGCGGCCTCGAATTAATCCGTTCGCTCAACGATATGAATATCAAGACAAAACACCCCATTGTGGTGACCAATTTCACCAATGAGGAAGGCACCCGTTACGCTCCGGCGATGCTGTCGTCCGGGGTTTTTGCGGGGATCCATACGCAGGACTGGGCTTATGACCGCGAAGACGCGGAAGGCAAGAAATTTGGCGATGAGCTGAAGCGGATCGGCTGGCGCGGCGACGAAGAAGTTGGTGCCCGCAAGATGCACGCCTTCTTTGAACTGCATATCGAACAGGGCCCGATCCTTGAGGCCGAAGGCAAGGATATTGGCGTTGTCACCCATGGGCAGGGGCTGAGCTGGACGCAGGTGACGATCACCGGCAAGGATGCGCACACCGGGTCGACCCCGATGCCGATGCGCCGCAATGCCGGCCTTGCCATGGCGCGGGTGCTGGATGCGGTGGACGAAATCGCATGGTCCCATGCGCCGCATGCGGTTGGCGCGGCTGGTCATATCGATGTCTTCCCCAATTCGCGCAACGTGATCCCCGGCAAAGTGGTTTTCACTGTCGATTTCCGCAGCCCCGAGCTTGAGGTGATCGAGGATATGGAACTGCGCCTGCGCGAGCAGGGACAGGAAATCGCCGATGCCATGGGCGTGCAGATCGAATTCGAAAAAGTCGGCGGCTTTGATCCGGTGAAATTCGATGATGCCTGCGTGACGGCAGTGCGCAGCGCCGCCGAGCGGCTGGGCTATTCCCACCTCGACATTATCTCGGGCGCCGGCCATGATGCCTGCTGGATCAACCGCGTGGCACCGACCGCAATGGTCATGTGCCCCTGTGTCGACGGGCTAAGCCACAATGAAGCCGAAGAGATCAGCAAGGACTGGGCCGAAGCAGGGGCAAACGTCCTGTTCCACGCCGTGGTCGAAACTGCTGAGCTCGTGGAATAATCCGGTGACCTTCAAGCCCATGTTCCGGACCCTGCTGTTGCGGCGGATGGTCCTACGGTGATCAGCGCCGACCTCTCCATCCCCGATCGGATCAAACATCTGATCGAGACGGAGGTCGCCGAATTCCCGATCACCAGTAACGTGGGCTTTGAAACCCTTGCCGCCTTTCGCAGCGCGCTGTGCGAGCCGGAAGTGGTCACCGTCAATTTTTCCGGCGGCCTGACGCAGGACTGTTGGGCCGTCACCCAGCCGAATGGCGACTACCGGGTGATATATCTGCCGCTGGCGGGCTACTTCTCGCTTTGCGTTGAATCTGTTTTCGGCCCGCTCGACATCGGCGTACACGGACATGCAATCGGTTGTTTCAGTTCAGTCTGAAACGGATCGAACATATAAATAACAGGGAGTTAGAAACCATGAGTAAAGTCATCAAGAACGGGACCATCGTCACGGCTGACCTCACCTACAAGGCCGACGTTTTTATCGAAAACGGTGTGATCACCGAAATCGGCCCCGATCTGAAGGGGGACGAGCAGTTGGACGCGACCGGCTGTTACGTGATGCCGGGCGGGATCGACCCGCACACCCATCTGGAAATGCCTTTCATGGGGACCTATTCCTCGGATGATTTCGAAAGCGGCACCCGCGCAGGGCTGGCGGGCGGCACCACCATGGTTGTCGACTTTGCCCTGCCGAACCCGGGCGAAAGCCTGCTGGATGCGCTGAAACGCTGGGACAACAAATCGACCCGCGCCAACTGCGACTATTCCTTCCACATGGCCGTGACATGGTGGGGCGAGCAGGTCTTTGACGAGATGAAGACCGTGATCGAAACCCGCGGCATCAACACCTTCAAGCATTTCATGGCCTATAAAGGCGCGCTGATGGTGAACGATGATGAGCTGTACTCCTCGTTCCAGCGCTTGTCGGAACTGGGCGGTATCGCCATGGTGCACGCTGAAAACGGCGATGTGGTGGCCGAGCTGAGTGCCAAACTGCTGGCCGAGGGCAACAACGGCCCCGAGGGGCACGCTTATTCCCGCCCGCCGCAAGTTGAGGGCGAGGCCACCAACCGTGCCATCATGATCGCCGATATGGCCGGTGTGCCGCTTTACGTGGTGCATACCTCCTGCGAGGACAGCCACGAGGCCATCCGCCGCGCCCGCATGCAGGGCAAACGCGTCTGGGGTGAGCCGCTGATCCAGCACCTGACGCTGGATGAAAGCGAGTATTTCAACCAGGACTGGGATCACGCCGCCCGCCGGGTGATGTCGCCGCCGTTCCGCAACAAAAAGCATCAGGACAGCCTCTGGGCGGGCCTTCAGTCCGGCTCGCTGTCGGTCGTGGCCACCGACCACTGCGCCTTCTCGACCGAGCAGAAACGCTATGGCGTTGGCGATTTCACCAAGATCCCGAATGGCACCGGCGGCCTTGAAGACCGTATGCCGATGCTGTGGACCCACGGTGTTGAAACCGGCCGCCTGACGCCGAATGAATTCGTGGCCGTCACCTCGACCAACATCGCCAAGATCCTGAATTGCTATCCGAAAAAAGGTGCGGTTCTGGTGGGCGCCGATGCCGATCTGGTGGTTCTGGACCCGAACAAGACCAAGACCATCAGCGCCGAGACACAGCAGTCCTCCATCGACTACAACGTCTTTGAAGGCAAAGAGGTCAAAGGCCTGCCGCGCTTTACCCTGACGCGCGGCCATGTCGCCGTCTACGACGGGGAGATCCGCACGCAGGAAGGCCACGGCAAATTCGTCGAACGTGAGGCCAACACCACCGTCAACAAGGCGCTGTCGACCTGGAAAGAGCTGTCCGCGCCGCGTCCGGTGGAACGGTCCGGTATTCCGGCGACCGGCGTGTAATTGGTATCAAACAGGAGACGGGCCTCCGCACATGGTGGCCCGGCCTCCCGTCCTATTAAGGCAACGACATGAACAACGAAACGACTACCCAGGCCGGATCCCCCCAGGCCGTCGTCGAAGCGCGCAACCTGGACCTGGTGTTTGAAACCAACGACGGGCCGGTGCAGGCGCTGAAGGATGTAAACCTCACCATCAACAAGGGCGATTTCGTCAGCTTCATCGGCCCCTCGGGCTGCGGCAAGACCACCTTTTTGCGGGTGATGGCGGCGCTGGAACACCCGACCGGCGGCAGCATCACCGTCAACGGCATGACCCCGGATGAGGCGCGCCAGAAACGCGCCTATGGCTATGTGTTTCAGGCGGCGGGTCTTTATCCCTGGCGCACCATCGCCAAGAACATCAAGCTGCCGCTTGAGATCATGGGATACTCCAGGGAAGAGCGGGACAAGCGCGTCGCGCAGGTTCTTGAATTGGTGGAACTTTCCGGTTTTGGCGGCAAATACCCCTGGCAATTGTCCGGCGGGATGCAGCAGCGGGCCAGTATCGCCCGCGCGTTGGCCTTTGATGCCGATATCCTGTTGATGGACGAACCCTTTGGCGCGCTGGATGAGATCGTGCGCGATCACCTCAACGAACAGCTGCTGAAGCTTTGGGCGCGTACGGACAAGACCATCGGATTTGTCACCCACTCGATCCCCGAGGCGGTGTACCTCAGCACCAAGATCGTGGTGATGTCGCCGCGTCCGGGCCGGATCACCGATGTGATCGAAAGCACCCTGCCAAAGGAACGGCCGCTCGATATTCGTGACAGTCAGGAATTTATCGACATCGCGCACCGGGTGCGCGAGGGTCTGCGCGCGGGGCATTCCGATGACGCATAACCCCACGTTGAACCCTAATGGGGAGGGCAGGGCATGAAAAGCTTTTTTGCCGTTCTCACCGTTGTCGCCGCTATCATTGCCTTCTGGTATGCAGCTTGCGTTCCGATGAACATCAAGGGCGTTCTGGATCAGGCAGAACGGGCAGGGGCCGAAATCACCCCGGCGACTGCCAAGGAACGCCGTGACATGGGCACCTTTGGGCTGGTGGCGAAGAACACTTTTGCCATTGGTGACACCTGGGCGCAGGACCGCCCGCGTCTGCCCGCGCCGCATCAGGTCGCGGCAGAGCTGTGGAAAACCACGGTGCAGAAAAAGGTCACCTCGAAACGCAGCCTGATCTACCACGGGCAGGTGACGCTCTCCGCGACGCTGCTTGGTTTTGCCATCGGCACGGGGCTCGGGATTCTGTTGGCGGTCGGTATCGTGCATTCCAGAGTGATGGATATGTCGGTGATGCCTTGGGCCATTGTCAGCCAGACCATTCCGATCATCGCTCTGGCACCAATGATCATCGTGGTGCTTTATTCCATAGGCGTGCAGGGAATCCTGCCAAAAGCGATCATCTCGGCCTATCTCAGTTTCTTCCCGGTCGTTGTTGGCATGGTAAAGGGCTTGCGCAGCCCCGATAGCATGCAACTCGACCTGTTGAAGACCTACAGTGCGAGCACATCGCAGGGCTTCTGGAAGCTCCGCTTGCCGTCCTCGCTGCCGTATCTCTTTGCTTCGCTCAAGATCGGCATCGCTGCCTCGCTGGTGGGTGCCATCGTCGGGGAACTGCCGACTGGCGCGGTTGCGGGCCTTGGCGCGCGGCTTCTGGCGGGCAGCTACTATGGGCAGACGGTGCAGATCTGGTCGGCGCTGTTCGCAGCGGCCATTCTTGCGGCGCTTCTGGTGGCGCTTCTGGGGCTGATCGAACGGGTTGTTCTTAAACGCATGGGGATGAGCGCATGATCGAAGTTGTTTTTGCTGCTCTGGTCTGGATTGCGGGCTGGTGGATCAACAGCCGTTTGGCCAATAGTCCCGCGGCCAAGACGCAAGCTGTGAAACTGGCCGTTCCGCTGATCTTTGGCGTGACCGTGCTGATCGTCTGGGAACTGCTTGTGCGGGGGCTTGAGGTCTCCATGGTGATCCTGCCTGCGCCTTCGCTGATCGCGGCGCGTTTTGCGACCTCGATCCCGATCCTTTGGCAGGATTTCTCCCAGACCTTCATCAAGGGCGCCTTGTCCGGCTACATCATGGGCTGCGTGGCAGCGCTGCTGATGGCGGTGGCTGTGGATCGCAGCGACTTCCTGCGCCGGGGGCTGCTGCCCGTGGGCAACTTTGTCGCGGCCCTGCCGATTGTTGGTACCGCGCCCATTCTGGTGATGTGGTTCGGCTTTGACTGGCAGTCCAAGGCGGCAGTTGTGGTGGTTATGGTCTTTTTCCCGATGCTGGTGAACACGGTTGCCGGTCTTCGGGAAACCTCGGCCATGCAGCGCGACCTGATGCAGACCTACGCGGCGAGCTATTGGCAGAGCTTTTTCAAGCTGCGCCTGCCGGCCGCGCTGCCCTTCATCTTCAACGGTCTGAAGATTTCCACGACGCTGGCGCTGGTTGGCGCAATCGTTGCGGAGTTCTTCGGCTCACCCACCGTGGGCATGGGCTTCCGGATTTCCACCAGTGTCGGCCAACTGGCGCTGGATATGGTCTGGGCCGAAATCCTGGTGGCCGCGCTGGCCGGGTCCGCCTTTTACGGCGTGATCGCACTGGTCGAGAAAACACTGACCTTCTGGCACCCTTCGCAGCGGGGCTGAAGATCCATCCACCACCCGGAATACCTCTTCGGGTGGTGGCAAGAACGGCGCTGCGGCCCATGGTTGAACGGTAAAAATGCCGCGCATAACATGGGCGCAGCGCGCTGCTTAATCCTTGCGCGCGGGCAGCGATGCCCAAGTTTGATATAGTAAAAAAACTTTGAACAAATGGTCAAATTCGCGCAAGCTCTATCCATAACAACAGGGAGAACCTACCAATGAAACACATTCTGACAGCCGCCGCGCTGGCGCTTGGCGCAGCCGGAGCCGCGCAGGCAGCCGACGACGTTAAGCTGCAGTTGAAATGGGTGACACAGGCACAGTTCGCTGGCTATTACGTGGCGCTCGACAAAGGGTTTTACGAAGAAGAAGACCTGAACGTCACCATCCTGCCCGGCGGCCCGGACATCGCTCCGACGCAGGTGATCGCAGGTGGCGGCGCTGACGTGACCGTCGAATGGATGCCTGCCGCGCTTGCCGCCCGCGAAAAGGGCCTGCCGCTGGTCAATATCGCACAGCCGTTCAAATCCTCGGGCATGATGCTGACCTGCTGGAAAGACACCGGCATTTCCGAGCCTGCGGACCTGGCCAACCGGACCCTGGGCGTGTGGTTCTTCGGCAATGAGTTCCCCTTCATGAGCTGGATGAGCAAGCTGGGCATCTCCACCGAAGGCAAGGGTGAGATGGGCGTCGAAGTGCTGAAGCAGGGTTTCAACGTGGACCCGCTGCTGCAGCGTCAGGCCGACTGCATCTCGACCATGACTTATAACGAATACTGGCAGGTCATCGACGCAGGCGTCTCCCCGGATGAGCTGGTGACCTTCAAGTACGAAGATCAGGGTGTCGCGACGCTGGAAGACGGTCTTTATGTGCTTGAGGAAAACCTCAGCGACGAAGCCTTCACCGACAAGATGGAGCGTTTCGTACGCGCCTCGATGAAAGGCTGGAAATACGCCGAGTCGAACCCGGATGAAGCGGCTGAGATCGTTCTGGACAACGACGCCTCGGGCGCACAGACCGAAATGCACCAGAAGCGCATGATGAGCGAAGTTGCCAAGCTGACCGCAGGCAGCAACGGCGCGCTGGATGTGGCCGACTATGAGCGTACGGTTGAAACCCTGCTGACAGGCGGTTCTGCCCCTGTGATCACCAAGACGCCCGAAGGCGCCTGGACCCATGCCATCACCGATGCAGCCCTGAAATAAGGCTTTTCGGGCACGGCCCGGATTAAAATGACCCGCCGCTGCGCTCTGCAGTGGCGGGTTTTTTCATGCCTGTGTGGGTGAAGCCTGGGCTGGCGCCTCAGGATTGTTCCAGGAACCCGCCGTAAAGCCCCTGTTTGAAAACCAGCCCTTTGCCCGCCTGCCTGGTGAAGCCGGTCACCTGGCCGAGGATGATCGTGTGATCGCCCGCGTGATGGGCGCTGTGGGCGGCGCAGTCAAACCGGGCAATCACTCCATTAAGGTGTGGTGTCCCATCCTCGGCGGCCTGCCAATCGACCGGGGCGAAATCATCGCCGCTGCGCGCGAAATGGATCGCCAGATCCAGTTGGTCCCGCGCCATCACATGAATGGAAAATCGCTGCGCCGAAACAAAGGCATCGTGCCGCAGGGAACTGCGCGCCGGGCACCAGAGCAGAAGGGGCGGATCCATCGACACCGAGGTGAAACTGTTGGCGGTGATCGCCAGCGGCCCGTTTTCCGTCAAGGTGGTGATCACGGTGACGCCAGTCGCGAAACATCCCAGTGCGTCGCGATAGGCCCGGAGGGTCTCCGGGCCGGGGGTGATTGTGGTTTCCGGCATGTCGCGCGCCTTCTGTCAGGTCTTGCTCCCGACCTGCCATGCGTCGCCCTGTTTGTCCACAGGGTTCAGGTCCTGCAAAAGACGACCGTGCTGGCGTGTCTGCGCGATCACATCCCCCAACGTGGTAAACCCGCGCGCCTCCAGCATCGGCAGCATCCGGCACAGGACCTCGGCCGTGGCGCGGGCATCGCCAAGCGCGGTATGCCGGAGCGCCACCGGGATGCTCACATCCAGCCTCTCACAGAGTGCATCCAGCGTATGCGGTACCGAGGCGCCGAACAGGACCGCGCTCAGCAGCACCGTATCCAGCACCGGGTGATCCCATGTCAGGCCACTTTTTTTGGCGGCGCGGCGCAGGAATGCCATGTCAAAGGGCGCATTATGCGCGACGATTACCGCGTCCGTCGCGAAATGATGGAAGGTGGCAGAAACGCTTGTGATGTCGGGGGCGTCTTTCACCATGGCATCGGTGACACCGTGCACCCGGGTGGAGGCCGCCGGGATCGGCGCACCGGGATTGACCAGAAGGTCCAGAGTTTCACCTTCGACGATGCGGCCGCGCAGAACCCGCAGCGCACCCAACTGCACAACGTGGTCCTTATGCGGCAGCAGACCAGTGGTTTCGGTGTCAAACACGGCAAAGGACAGATCGGACAGGGGCCTGTCCTCGATCCTCCGCGCCTCAGGGTTGAGCAGGGCAAAATCATAGATCAGCGGGCGGGCGGCCTCGGGTGGGATTTCCGCCTCGGCGCTGTCAAAGATCACCACATAGCCATGCGAATCCCCGAGCGGTTTCAGCTGCACGCCATAGGTCTGGCGCCCATCGGTGCCGGTGATACGGGCGCTGACCTCCTTGCCGGTGCGGATCATCTTCTTATGGGCGGCCTCCAGCGGGCCGCGTTCGAGGTAGTCACCGAGCGAGGCGCCTAGGCGGGCAGGGGCAATCTGCGACAGAACCGCCGCGGCCTGCGCGTCATAAAGAACGATCCGGTGGTCGGGCGCCGCCATGACGGTGGCGACGGGCACCTCTGAAAGCAGCGTTGTCAGCCGGGCCTTTTCCGCCTCCAGCCGCGCGGTCTCACGGGCGATGGCCTCGGCGGTGGAGAGGGTCGCGGCGCCCAGCTGTCCGGCCAGATCCGAGGCGGCCGGGGCCAGATCGCCAAGATAGCGCGCCGTGTTCTGATCCAGTGCGGAAGTGACGCCACCATGGGCCCGTGCGCGCAGATGCGCGGCCAGCCGTTCGATCGGCTTGGCGACGTTTTCATCAAACAGAAGCCAGATCCCGGCGCAAATCCCAAGGATGGCAAAGAGGCTGAGCGCGCCGGAAAACACGAAGGCATCCAAAAGCTCTGGCGCGGCGGCCCGGGTATAACCGATCCACAGGGCGACCACGACGGCGGCGATTGCGGCAAGCGCGATCAGGCAGAAAAACAGGAAAATCCGCAGTCTGAGGCTCAGCCGTGTCAGCATCAGACCGCTCCGCAGAATGTGGTCAGAAGGCCGTCGTCTTCGGGCGGGGTGATCCAGTCAACCGTCGCATCATTCGTCCCAAAGGCGCCGCCCGAGGCCACCACGGCGCGGCGCCAGCCGGTGCAGTCCAGCCGCGCGGTCAGGGTGCTGACAGGGGACCAGCGGCCAAAGAAATAGACCTCTGCCAGATATTGCCCGGGCAGCTCGGCATGGCTTTTCGCGCTGGCCACATCAACCGCGGCGAACCGCTCGGTATAGGGCACAAGATAGGTCCAGGGCCGGTAAAGGCTGCGGTTCTGACCGGTTTCAGCCACCACGACCCCATCGGGCAGGGAAGCGCGGGTGCGATCGTACCAGCCGTATTCCGAAGCAATCGTAACGCCGATCATTGCCAGGGCGGCGGCCACAGGCGCCAGCCATTTTGGCAGCCGTCCGCCGCTGATCCGTCCCGCCAGCATGACGACGCCTGCCACGGCAATACCGGCAAAAATCACCGCGATCAGTTCCAGAAACATCCGTGTTCCTCCCTCGTTGCGGGCCTCAGCCCAGCATTCCCTTGCCGTGTCCCAGCGCCGATTGCATGGTCTTTACCACAACAAAGGCGTCGCGCAGGTGACTTCGCTCAAAATCTGACAGATCGGAGGGCGCCAGGAAGTTGTCGGGTGCTGTACCGCTGCGAATCTGGTCTGCCTGATGGGTCAGCCGGGTTTCGGCAATCAGGTCATAGGCATCCAGCAGATCCCGCGCGCCGGAAGGGCTCAGAGCCGAGGTCAGCGCCGCCGCCTCCAGCCGGGCACGGGTGTTGACCGGGGTGAGCCGCGCCTGCAAGGCATAGATCCGCCCCAGATCGACCACTGGCACCACGCCATTGTGTTTCAGATCCAGCGTATTGCGATGCTCACCCGAGCGGATAGTGGCAATCCCGCGCAAGAGACCAAGCGGCGGCGTGTGTTTCAGCGAATTCGAAATCATATGGGCGGTAAAGATGGAGTTGGCACTGGCCGCCTGCAGCACTTCCTCTTGCAATCCGTTGAACAGATCACGGTTGCCGCCGATGGGGCGCAGGTCAAACATCACCGAAGCCAGCATCTGCGCCATGGGATCGGGGGTCTTGATCCAGCCATCAAAATACTGCCGCCATATGCGCAGGGGCTGACGCCAGCGCGGGGTAGTCGCCATCATGTCGCCGGGGCAATAGACATAGCCGCAGGTATTGAGCCCGTCGCAGACAAATTGCGCCAGCGCCTCGAAATAGGGGGCGTCATCCTCTTGCATGGCATCATCGATCATCAGGCAGTTGTCCTGATCCGAAACCCCCGTCTGTTCCTGCCGCCCCTGCGACCCGCAGGCCAGCCACAGGTAAGGCACGGGCGGCGGGCCAAGGCGCTCTTCGGCCAGTTTCAGCAGGCGCCGGGTGGCGGCATCGGCGATATCGGTGATCAGGCGGGTGACCACCTCGTGCCGGTTGCCACCTGCCACCAGCTGCATCAGCAGGGCCGGAATGCGGGCGGTGACGCGGGCCATGGTAGCGGCATCCGTGGCGCTGGCGATTTCGGCAATCATATCGGCCGAGCTCATCGCCTGAAGGCGCGTCAGGTCGGTCTGGGTGACAATCCCCGACAGCTTGCCCGCATCCACCACGGGAACATGGCCGATCCGATGCTCCATCATCGCGTGCAGCACATCGGATGCGATGGCTGAGGAAGGCAGCGTCAGCGGATCGCGCGTCATCATCCGCGCAACGGGGGTGGAGATGGGCAGGCCCTCTGCCAGCACCTTTTCGGTCAGGTCGCGGTTGGTGAGAATGCCTTCCAGCGTGTCTCCATCGGTCACGCAAACCGAGGAGATATGATGCTCCCGCATCAATTGCGCGGCGCTTTGACAGGTGAGGCCGCTGGAGCAGGTGATCGGCTGAGTGGCCATGAAATCAGCAACCCGGCGGGTGGCAAGGCTGCTTTGCGCAGGTCCGCCCGGGCGGCGGCGGTCGAAAAAGCGCGCGACCTTGGGTTCGGCCTGCATCAGCGCATCGAAATCGGCGCGCGGCAGGAGCAAAAGCGCGCTCTCGTTGCTGGCAGAGGCGGTGGTAACAGCGATGCCGTCCCGGGTGAGACCACGCTCGCCAAAGGAATTGCGTGGCCCAAGGATGGAGACGGCCATACCATTCTCGTCAAAGACTTCCACCTCGCCGTGATGCACGAGGTAGAGACCCTGCATTGGCGCACCAAGGGCATAGATCTCTTCGCCCGCATTGGCGTGGATCACTTCGAACTTCGGCGCAAGCTGCGCAAGGCGCGCGGCATCTAGGCTGTCATAGGGGTGCACCGTCTTCAGGAACTGGATCAGACCGTCTGGGGAAAGGGGCATGGGAGAAGCCTGTGTCGTAAGCCGGGATAAAAGTCATCCTGCCCGAGTGTGCCCGGACAGGATGGTGAGGAAAAGAGGGCGGGCCATAATACCGAGGGAGGCGGCCCGCCCGGGGAGGAAACCCTCGATCAGTGGTCCTGGGCAGCCCCTGCACCGCGCGGGATGCGGACGCTTTCCACCAGCTCTTCGATCTCGGCCGGGATGGCGTCGGTTGATTTGGACACGAAATAGGCCACCGCAAAGTTCACCATCGCGCCAACCGCACCAAAGGAGGTGGATTTGATGGTGCCCAGCAGCGGATCTGCATCCGTGAAGCTGTTGGTGCCAGGGATGAAGAACCAGCCCTTATGCAGGAAGATATAGATCAGCGTGACCAGCAGACCTGCGATCATGCCTGCAACCGCGCCCTTGTTGTTCACCTTGGTGAAGATGCCCATCATCAGCGCCGGGAAGATCGAGGCCGCCGCCAGACCAAAGGCCAGCGCCACGGTCTGCGCTGCAAAGCCCGGAGGGTTGAGGCCCAGATAGGTGGCCACCGCGATGGCAACCGCCATGGCAACACGGGCCGAAAGAAGCTCGCCTTTTTCCGAGATGTTCGGATTGATCGAGCCCTTGATCAGGTCGTGCGACACCGCCGAAGAGATCGCCAGCAGCAGACCCGCCGCAGTAGACAGCGCCGCCGCCAGACCGCCTGCGGCCACCAGACCGATCACCCAAGAGGGCAGGTTGGCGATTTCGGGGTTGGCCAGCACGAGGATATCACGGTTGAACTTGGTCAGCTCATTGCCCTGCCAGCCGTTCTCGGTCGCTTTGGCCTGCATCTCGGCGTTCTTGTCGTTGTAATACTGGATCTTGCCGTCGCCGTTCTTGTCTTCCCAGTCCAGCAGGCCGGTTTTCTGCCAGGTGGCCATCCAGTCATAGCGGGCGTCATTCTCGATCTGCTCGACCGAGACCGCTTCGCTGTTTGTGCCATTGGGCCACATCATGTCGGTGATGTTGAGACGGGCCATGGCGCCAACAGCCGGGGCAGTCAGATACAGCAGCGCGATGAAGACCAGCGCCCAGCCTGCGGACCAGCGTGCATCGGACACCTTGGGAACGGTGAAGAAGCGCATGATCACGTGCGGCAGACCGGCTGTACCGATCATCAGCGACAGGGTGAAGAGCACCATGTTCAGCGTATCGGCGTGGTGGGCGGTATATTCATTGAAACCCAGCTCGCGCACGATGGCGTCCAGCTTCGCCAGCAGCGGCTCCCCCGAGGCAACGTGATCGCCAAAGAGACCCAGCGCCGGGATCGGGTTGCCGGTCAGCTGCAGCGAGATGAAGATGGCCGGAATTGTATAGGCCATGATCAGCACGACATATTGCGCGACCTGCGTATAGGTCACGCCCTTCATGCCACCGAAGACCGCATAGGCGAACACGACACAGGCACCGATCAGCAGACCGGCGGTGTTGGAGACCTCAAGGAAACGACCAAAGGCGACGCCCACGCCAGTCATCTGGCCGATCACGTAGGTGGTGGAGGCAACGATCAGGCAGATAACCGCCACGATACGCGCGGTGGGGCTGTAGAAGCGGTCGCCGATGAATTCCGACACGGTAAATTTGCCGAACTTGCGCAGGTAAGGCGCCAGCAGCAGAGCCAGCAGCACGTAGCCACCGGTCCAGCCCATCAGGAAGGAGGAGTTGTCATAGCCGGTAAAGGCGATGAGACCCGCCATCGAGATGAAGGAGGCTGCCGACATCCAGTCCGCTGCCGTGGCCATGCCGTTGGTGACGGGATGCACACCCCGGCCGGCCGCGTAGAATTCAGATGTGGAGCCAGCACGGGCCCAGATCGCGATGCCGATGTAGAGCGCAAAGGACGCGCCCACGAACAGCAGGTTGATGGTAAACTGATCCATGATCACTCCTCCTCGACGCCGAATTCACGGTCGAGACGGTTCATCCGCCAGGCGTAGAAAAAGATCAGGCCCAGGAAGACCAGGATCGATCCCTGCTGGGCAAACCAGAAGCCCAGGTCGGTGCCGCCGACGGCGATGCCCGAGAGCATCGGGCGCAGCAGAATGCCGAAACCGAATGAAACGACAGCCCAGATCACCAGGCTGATGAGAATGATGCGCACATTGGCCTGCCAATAGCCCTTGTCGGCCTCGGCTGCCTTTGCGGCATTGGTTGTGTGGTCCGCCATGGCGGCTCCTCCTTGCTACGGGTTCTGCCTGCTTTGCGCCGGGCGCTGGGCAAGCCTTCTCTGTTTGCCTGCGTTGCTCGCGTTGAAACGGGCAGCCATCAGGCATTAGTCCTTTGGTCGCCAAAGCGGGCTTTGGCGGGTCCATCGGGTATTTCAGGGTTTGGGATGGCCCCCCGGCGGCCGCAGAGCCGACCGGGGATCCGGGTCTTGGCCGGGCCTAGGGCGCGGCGGTCTTTACAATCTTTGCCAGCCCTTCGGCGACTGCATCGATCTGGCCCATGGCGTCGATCTTCTGCAGCACGCCCTTGCCGTCGTAATAGGCGATCAGCGGGGCTGTCTGTTCGTGATAAGCCGCAAGACGGCTTGCCACGGTTTCGGCGTTGTCATCGGCGCGGCGCTTCATCTCGGTGCCGCCGCATTTGTCGCAGGTGCCAGCCACTTTCGGCTGTTTGAAGGTGTCGTGATAGCCTTCGCCGCAGCCGCCGCAGGTGTAACGCCCGGCGACGCGGGTCACCATGGCATCGTCGTCGACCTCAAGGCTGATGGCGGCGTTGATCTTCTGGCCGGTTTCGGACAGCAGCGCATCCAGAGCCTCGGCCTGAACGGCGGTGCGGGGGAAACCATCAAGGATCACGCCCTTGGCGCAGTCGGGTTCACCCAGACGGTCGCGCAGGATGGCGATCACGATCTCATCGGAGACCAGACCGCCGGATTCCATCACCGATTTCGCAGCCTTGCCGGCCTCGGTGCCTGCAGCCACGGCGGCGCGCAGCAGGTCACCGGTCGACAGCTGCACCAGGCCAAAGTTTTCCTCCAGCATGCGGGCCTGTGTGCCCTTCCCGGCGCCCGGAGGGCCGAGAAGGATCAGGACTGCAGGGCGCGTCATAACATTGGTCGGCATGCGGTTACCCCTTGTTCGCGCGGTTGGCGATCAGATCGTCCACCACCGACGGATCGGCGAGGGTCGAGGTATCGCCCAGCGAGGCAAAGTCGTTTTCGGCGATCTTGCGCAGGATGCGGCGCATGATCTTGCCCGAGCGGGTTTTCGGCAGGCCGGGTGCCCATTGGATCACGTCCGGGCTGGCAATCGGGCCGATCTCGGTCCGAACCCAGGAGCGCAACTCCTTCAGCAGCTCGTCCGAAGGCTCGCGGTCGTTCATCAGGGTGACATAGCAATAGATGCCCTGTCCCTTGATCTCATGCGGGTAGCCCACCACGGCGGCCTCGGCCACTGCAGCATGCGCCACCAGCGCACTTTCGACTTCAGCGGTGCCCATGCGGTGACCGGAGACGTTGATCACATCATCGACGCGGCCGGTGATCCAGTAATCGCCATCTGCGTCGCGGCGGCAGCCGTCACCGGTGAAGTAATACCCCTTGTAGTCGGCGAAATAGGTCTTCTCGAACCGTTCGTGATCGCCCCAGACGGTGCGCATCTGACCGGGCCAGCTGTCCTTGATGCACAGGACACCTTCGACACCGTTGCCTTCGATCTCTTCGCCGGATTGCGGGTCCAGAACCACCGGTTTGACGCCAAAGAAGGGCTTCATCGCTGCGCCGGGTTTCAGCGCATGGGCGCCGGGCAGGGGGGTCATCAGGTGACCGCCGGTTTCGGTCTGCCACCAGGTGTCGACGATGGGGCATTTGCCCTTGCCAACGACATCATTGTACCAGTTCCAGGCTTCCGGGTTGATCGGCTCACCCACTGTGCCCAGCAGGCGCAGCGAGGACAGATCGCATTTCTCGACCCATTCGTTGCCTTGGCCCATCAGCGCGCGCAAAGCGGTGGGGGCGGTGTAGAACTGGTTGACCTTGTGCTTTTCGCAGACCTGCCAGAAGCGGCTGGCGTCGGGGTAGGTCGGCACGCCTTCGAACATCAGCGTGGTGGCGCCATTGGCCAGCGGACCATAGACGATATAGCTGTGGCCGGTGACCCAGCCCACATCGGCGGTACACCAGTAGATATCGCCATCGTGGTAATCAAAGGTAATCTCATGCGTCATCGCCGCATAGACGAGATAGCCGCCGGTGGTGTGCACCACGCCCTTGGGCTGACCGGTCGAGCCGGAGGTATAGAGGATGAACAGCGGATCCTCAGCGTTCATCTCGGCGGGCTTGCAGTAGTCGTTCGCCTCGATCGCCATCTCGTTGTAATCGTAATCGCGCCCGTCAATCCAGGTGGTCTGGCCGCCGGTGCGTTTCACAACCAGGCATTTCACCGTGTCCTTGCAATGCAGCAGCGCCGCATCGGCATTGGATTTCAGCGGCGTCTTGCGGCCACCACGGGGGGCTTCGTCGGCGGTGATGACAACCTTGGCGTCCGACCCGTTGATCCGTGCCGCCAGCGCATCGGGGCTGAAGCCGGCAAAGACGATGGAGTGGATGGCGCCGATCCGGGCGCAGGCCAGCATGGCATAGGCGGCCTCGGGGATCATCGGCATATAGATCACGACCCGGTCGCCTTTGCGCACACCCATGGTTTCCAGGATGTTGGCCATCCGGCAGGTGCGGCGATGCAGTTCCTTGTAGGTGATGTGCTGAGCGGCCTCGTTCGGGTCGTCCGGCTCGAAAATGATGGCGGTCTGGTCGCCGCGGGTCTCCAGATGGCGGTCGATGCAGTTGGCCGCCACGTTGAGCGTGCCATCGGCATACCAGTTGATCGACACGTTGCCGAAGTTGTAGTTCACATCCTTCACCGAGGTGAAAGGCTTGATCCAGTCGATCCGTTTGCCCTGTTCACTCCAGAACCCTTCGGGATCTGCGATCGAGGCCGCATACATCTCTTCGTATTTGGCGGCGTCCACATGGGCGCGCGCAACAACGTCGTCCGACGGCGGATACACTTTGCCTTCAGGCTGCGTGGTCATCTGGTGTCCTCCCTGACTTCCCTTCAGTTTGTCACCGGACAGCCACGGGGGCCGGGTGTCAAACCGTTTCCTTCCTCGATGGCCATAATAGGGAAAGTTGAAAATTTGTGAATAAGGGGCCGGAAAGTAACGATTTGTTTGTGAATGAATTTCCTGTGTGCCTTACACTTGTAAATTTTCAGGGCGAAATCCGTGCAAAACCCAATTTTTACGGGTGATTGAGAGTCAACGATACCGGCACTCTGCCTGGGCGGGTATGGGGCTTTTGTGCAAGATTTCCGAAGGGAGGGGGTGGTTGCTGTCGATACGGACATGCGGCAAATCGCGCGCGGATCCGCACGCCGTACCTTTTGCCGGGTTCTGAGGTGGGCTCACGGAGCTGTCAGCAAAACGTCCGGGCCGGGGCTTGGCAGTGCGCCGCCTTACAGGTAGCTTACTGCGCAAGCGTTCCAAAGGACAATGTCCACGACTGCAAGGAACGCAGAATGGGAGAGATACAACATGAATAAACTTCTGACTGCCGCCGTGGCGGCTGCCGCGGGATTTGCGATTGCCGGTGAGGCTGCCGCGACCGAATGGAACGTGTCGGTCTGGGGCAAACGCCGCGCCTTCACTGAGCATGTCGAGAAACTGGCCGAACTGGTCAGCGAAAAGACCGATGGCGCCTTTACCATGAACGTCAGCTATGGCGGCCTGTCGAAACCGCGTGAGAACCTGGACGGGATCTCGATCGGTGCCTTCGAAATGGCACAGTTCTGCGCCGGCTATCACCGCGACAAGAACCCGTCGATCACCGTGCTGGAGCTGCCGTTCCTGGGCGTGAACAACCTGGCCGAAGAAGTTGCCGTCAGCCACGCTGTCTATGCGCATCCCGCCGCTGCCAAGGATCTGGCGCGCTGGAATGCCAAGCTGCTGATGACTTCGCCCATGCCCCAGTACAACCTGGTCGGCACCGGCGAGCCACGCGACGAACTGGCTGAATTCGACGGCATGCGTGTGCGCGCAACCGGTGGTCTGGGCAAGGCCTTCGAAGCCGTGGGCGGGGTCCCGACCTCGGTGCCTGCGACCGAAGCCTATAACGCGATGGAATCGGGCGTTGTTGATACGGTTGCCTTTGCGCAGCACGCGCATCTGTCCTTTGGCACCATCAACAAGGCAGACTGGTGGACCGCGAACCTGAACCCCGGCACCGTGAACTGCCCGGTTGTGGTCAACACCGACGCCTACGACATGCTGAGCGATGCCGAGCGTGAGGCCCTGGACAGCTCGGTTGACGAGGCGATTGCGCATTACCTCGACAACTACGGCAAGCTGCTGACCAAATGGGACAGCGTGCTGGAAGAAAAAGGCGTTGAGAAAGTCATGATTTCGGAAGAACAGCTGGCCGCGTTCCGCGCCAAGGCTGCCGACCCGATCCGTGAACAGTGGATCAAGGACATGACCGCTCAGGGCATTCCGGGCCAGGAACTCTATGACCTGGTGATGAAAACTCTGGAAGACACACGCGCGGGCAACTAAATCCCGCGTTGCAGGAGCAGGCCGGGACCACTCTCCCGGCCTGTTTTTGTTTCCGTTCTCTTGAAATGAAAGGTGGGGGCCATGGCGGGAAACGCCGCGGTATTGGAAGACGACAGTCTTGTCAGTCGTCTTGACAGACGTTTGTTGCAGGTCGAACAGGTGCTGGCGCTGATCAGCGGTCTGGCGGTCTTTTCTCTTATGGTGCTGGCAGTGGTTTCTGTGGGCGGGCGCAATGCCTTTAACGCCCCGCTGCCGGGGTATGTCGACTGGATCGAACAGGCGATGCCGCTGATCGCCTTCATGGGCATTGCCTATGTGCAGCGCGAAGGTGGTCATATCCGTATGGATATCGTGATCGGCGCCCTGCGCGGCCGGGCCCTGTGGCTGTTCGAACTGTTCTCGGTGCTGTTGATCCTTGCGTTGATGATCTGCCTCGTCTGGGGCAGCTGGGCGCATTTTGCGCGTTCGTTCGATTTCGCCGCGCCCCTGTGGAGCCGTGACAGCTCGATCGACATCGGTATTCCGCTCTGGCCGGCCAAATTGCTGGCGCCGGTGGCCTTCTCGGTTCTGTGCTTGCGTCTTGTGCTGCAGGTTTGGGCCTATGGGCGGGCGCTGGTTCTGGGGCTGGACGCTCCGGCAGCTGTGCCGCTGATTCAGGATGCCGCCGCGCAGGCCGCCCATGAGGCAGAGATGCTGACCGGCCATGACGACGCGCCCGGCGACAGCGCCGACAGCCGAAACTCTCAAGGATAGGAAAAGCACATGGAACCGATTGAAATCGGCCTGTGGGTCACGGGTTTTCTGCTGATCCTGGTCGTCACCGGCATGCGCGTTGCCTTTGCCGCAGCTCTGGCCGGTCTGGTGGGGCTGACATGGATCTTCTGGGCCAAGTTTGGCTATGATCCCTCCCGCTTTACAAAGGCGCTGACCATTGCCGTTAAAACCGCCGGACAGGTGCCGCATTCCAAGGTCTCAAGCCAGGCATTGTCGCTGATCCCGACCTTCATCCTGATCGGCTATCTGGCCTATTACGCAGGTCTGACCAAGGCGCTGTTTGAGGCAGCCAAACGCTGGATCGCTTGGTTGCCGGGCGGACTTGCGGTTTCGACCGTTTTTGCGACTGCCGGCTTCGCCGCCGTGTCTGGCGCCTCTGTTGCGACCTCGGCGGTGTTCGCGCGGATCGCGATCCCGGAAATGCTGGCCATCGGATATAACAAGCAGTTCGCGGCTGGCGTTGTGGCAGCAGGGGGCACGCTGGCCTCGCTAATCCCGCCCTCGGCGATCTTGGTGATCTACGCCATTATCGTTGAACAGGACGTGGGCAAGCTGTTGCTCGCGGGCTTTATCCCCGGCGCCTTCTCCGCGGTGATCTACGGGCTGCTGATCGTCGGCATCGCGATGATCTTCAAAACCGTCGGCCCACCGGTCAAAGGCTTTACCTGGAAGCAGCGGTTTGCGGCCCTGCCGGGCGCGCTGCCGATCATGTTCGTGGTCGTGATCATCATCTTCTTTGTCTACAATCCCTTTGGCGAAGCCTGGGGCACCCCGACAGAAGGGGGCGCACTCGGCGCCTTTGTGGTCTTCCTGATGGCGCTGTGGCGCGGCATGAAATGGGCCGAGCTCAAGTCGGCGCTGCTGGAAACCGCGAAACTGGCGGTGATGATCTTCTCGATCATCTGGGGCGTTCTGATCTACGTGCGCTTCCTCGGTTTTGCCGATCTGCCGGGCGCGTTTTCGGACTGGATCACCTCACTTGAGATGTCGCCGATGCTGATCCTGATCTGCATCCTCTTGGCCTATGCGGTGCTGGGGATGTTCATGGACGCCATCGGGATGCTGCTGCTGACCTTGCCGGTTGTCTATCCGGCGGTGATGGCGCTGAACGGCGGCGAAGCCGTGTCGGCTGCGGATAGTGCATTCGGCATGAACGGCACCATGTGTGCGATCTGGTTCGGCATTCTGGTAGTGAAGATGGCTGAGTTCTGCCTGATTACACCGCCAATCGGGCTCAACTGCTTTGTTGTGGCCGGGGTACGGGATGACCTGACGGTGCAGGACGTGTTCAAGGGCGTGACACCCTTCTTCATCGCCGATGCCATCACCATCGCGCTGTTGGTCGCCTTCCCGGGGATTGTGCTCTACCTGCCATCGCTGGCTGGATAAACGCAAACCGCAGAACAAAGAAAGCATTCCGTCCCTCATTCTGTGAGGGGCGGTTTTTTGTTTGAAAGCCGGAAAATGGGTAGCGGGTATGCCTTGGGGTACTGGCTTTTCCTGATTCGAAACGCCGGTGCGATCGTTAAATGTACGATAAATGAAACTGCGGTCGCAATGCGATCACTTTGCTGCCTGCTCATTTTTTGAGCGTTATCCTTTTGAAAAGTAAGTAGACATCCCAATCCACATGCGAAAGCGCGCTTGATTACGCCTTTTGGATGTTACAGCCACGCATCTGCACTTTTGATCGGAGAAACACAATTGTCTAAATCTTAAATATTGAAGGCGCTAATTCCGCAAATTCATCGTGAAAAATTGTATCACGATGAGATCTTGTAAATTGTAGTGAGGACAAACAATGGTGCGTGACACTCAGGATACCCTTGCAAAGTTTGCTTTGACGGGGAACGACCACGAACAATTGGTTCGGGCTGGCAAGATGGTCATGCCGATCCTTGATGATGCCCTCGAACATTTTTATTCGTTCGCGGTCGCAGATCCCGAGATCGCGCAATTCTTTCCGGACGACAGCGTGATGGCCCACGCCCGGTCCGCGCAAAAAAAGCACTGGCAGCGGCTTCTGTCCGGTACCTTTGACGAGGCCTACTTCGCCTCAGCCGAACGTGTCGGCACGGTGCATTTCAAGATCCAGTTGCCCTTTTCGATGTACCTCTCCGGCTATTCGCGGGCCAATGCATATATTCAGCATCGCTTGCTGGAACGCTCTGGGGCGCTTTTGGGTAAATTCGCCAAGCGCAAACATGGGGAAATCCTTGGCACATTGACCCGTGCCTTTGCCTTTGACACCTATCAGGTAATTGAGGCCTATTTCGCGGCGCAGAAGGCAGAACAGGACACGGCGTTTAAGTATCTTAGTGACGGAATTAAGCGGATGTCGGAACGGGATCTGTCGCAGAGCATCCCCGGCCCCGATGAAAGCGACTACCCCGCACGCTACGATCAGGTGCGCCAGTCGTTCAACGAGTTGATGGGCTCTATGCGGGATATCATCGTTACCATTCAGGATTCGACCGGCAATCTGAACCGCGTGGCCAGCGAGGTGAGCCAGTCTGCTGGGGATCTGTCCCGCCGGACCGAAACCCAGGCGGCGACGCTGGAAGAAACCGCCGCGGCGGTGGAAGAGATCAACAACAGCATGCGTTCCTCAACGGAATCGACGTCAAAGACGGAAGAGGTGGTTCTCGTCACCCGGAACAACGCCGCAACAGGAAATGAGGTCGCCGAACAGGCGGTCCTGAAAATGCGCGAGATTTCGGAGTCATCGGTGCAGATTTCCCAGATCATCAGCGTCATCGACGATATCGCCTTCCAGACCAACCTGCTGGCGCTGAATGCCGGGGTCGAGGCGGCCCGTGCAGGCGATGCCGGTCGTGGCTTTGCCGTGGTAGCCTCCGAGGTGCGGGGACTGGCGCAGCGTGCCGCCAATTCCGCAAAAGAGATCAAAAGCCTCGTGACGTCCAGCACGCAGCATGTCGATGCAGGCGTCGCGATGGTGGATCAGGCGGGTGCCGCGCTTACCAGTATTGTTCAGGAGATTGAGACGGTTTCGGGGCTGACGGCAAATATCGTCAACTCGGCGCGGGCTCAATCGACTGGTCTGTCTGAGATTTCGGTTGGCGTGTCGCAGCTTGATACCGTGACGCAGCAGAATGCGGCCATGGTCGAGGAAACGGCTGCCGCCATCATGTCCCTGCAGCAGGATACACAGGTGCTGTCGGACCTGGTCGGAACCTTCCGGGTGTCAGGGAACGCACCAGTGCCTATCGGAGTCACCAGGGCGGGCCTGTCGGAGGCTCCGTTGGAGTTCATGCCGCGCGCCGTCGGGTACTGAGGCTCATGCCCGGCCTGTAGACCGTGGGGGCGGAGAAAAGCCCGGAAGAGGGCGCCCGATAACCCAAAGCGACGCGTGATCGGCGCGAACTCTGCGGACAAGCCTCGCAGGTTGACGGTGCTTGCCTCAGCGCAACGCGGCACGGCTGCGGTCCGGAACGAAGGCCAGGCAGACCACTGCGAGTGCGCAGGCCAGCATCATGTAAAGCCCGGGGGCGGTTGCGATCCCGGTGCTGGCGATCAAGCTGGTTGCGATCATCGGCGTGAGGCCCCCGAACACGCCGACCCCCAGGTTGAACGCAACCGAATATCCAGACAGGCGATCCTCTTCGGGGAACATCTCTACGAACAACGCCGGGCCAGAGCCAAGCGGAACCGAAAGCAGGGCAAAGGCAAGCAGATGGAACAGCACGACCGGCAGCATCGCGCCACCAGATTGCAGCATCCAAAGGTGCATTGGCCAGCTCAAGAGGCCCAGCCCCAATAGTGCCACGGCGATCCACGTGCGCCGGGCGAGGAACCTGTCCCCGACGATGGCGCCAAGCGGCATCAGGGGGATGACTAGAATCGTCATGGCGGTGTTGATGGTTAAGGCTGTGCTGCGCTCCACCAAGTTCTGACGTGACAGCCATTCCGGCAGGTAGACGAAGGTGATGTAAAAGCACGTCCCATAGCTGGCAGCAAAACCCAGCGCGAGGAGGGTTTCTTTCAGGTTGGTGGTGAAGGCCTGCAAGAGGGGAGAGGTATCCTCGCGTGCGGCGTCATGTTGGCCGAAACGTTCGGACCCATGCAGGTTGCGCCGCATCAGGATGGCGGTAACGCCAAGCAATGCTCCGCCCAGAAACGGAAGGCGCCAGGCGCTGTCCTGCATGGTTTGCGCATCAAACAGGGTAGTGGCCAGCGCGGCCGCGCCGACACCCAGGAGCGATCCAGTCATGGAGCCGATATTCGCCCAGCTGCCGGTTAGACCGCGCCGTCCCGTCGGTGCGGTTTCAACCAGATAGGTCGCAGAGGAGGAAAACTCGCCTCCGACAGAAATGCCCTGCAGGATCCGCACCAGAACCAGCAGCACCGGTGCCAGAACGCCGACCTGCGCATAGGTTGGCAGCAAGCCGAGCAACAGGGTCGGAAGCGCCATCATAGCTACCGAGATCTGCATGGTGCGTGCGCGCCCATAGCGATCTCCGAACCAGCCAAAGACCGCCGCCCCGAGTGGCCGCATCAGAAAACCGGCCGCGAAGATACCGTAGGTGGCGATCAGGCCTGCGGTCGGGTCTTGGGATGGAAAGAACACCGGCGCGATAATGCCCGCCAGATAGCCATAAAGCGCAAAGTCGTACCATTCCACGACATTGCCGATAAAGCCCGCCATAATGCGGTGCCTGAGTTCGGGGTCTTGAATTGCGCCGGTCTGTTGCTGCACGATCATCGGCCTTGATCCGCTCCTTTGGCGTGTTTCGACATCGCCCTTCTCTGCGGTGTCATGTTTCCAAGCATCTGCATTCAATCAAGCCTTTTCCTGAACCGCAGCGATGCAATGGTCATTCCCAGCACCGCAAAGCCGATCAACCAGGCAGCGTCGGGCAGAACGTCGGCCAATCCGGCATCGCGTAGAAAGACGCCGCGGATGATCCGCAGAAAATGCGTAACCGGCAGCAGATCGGCCAAGCGCTGCGCGCCTTCCGGCATGCCCTCGTAGGGAAACATGAACCCCGACAAAAGGATCGAGGGCAGCAGCACGAAAATCGTCATTTGCATCGCCTGCAGCTGGTTCTTGGCAATCGTGGAGATGACCAGCCCAAGCGACAGACTCGCGATGATGAAAAGCAGGGTCACCACCAGCAAGGTCCAGACCGACGCGGTGGTGGTGACCGAAAACAAGGCCCATCCAAGCCCGAGGATGATGGTAACCTGTATCAGGCCGATCCCGACGAAGGGCACGATCTTCCCGATCATCAGCTCCAGCGGACGGATGGGGGTCGCGATGAGCATCTCCATATTGCCCCGTTCGGATTCGCGTACGATTGCCGCGGCGGTGAACATGATCATCGTCATCGTCAGGATGATCCCGACCAGACCGGGCACGATATTGACCACGGTTCGTTGCTCGGGGTTGTAAAACAAGGCGACTTCAAAGGTGGGGGTGGGACGGGTCGATGGTTGGCGCAGCAGCGCCTCAAGCGGCATGGTGCGCAGGGACCGGATCGCGCCGGCCACCAGCGTGTCCGACCCATCCGCGATCCATTGGGCGACGGGGCGCGCGGTGGTGTCCGTTGCGCCCTGGGAAAACCGTGCGCCCACCGCCGGATTGCGGACAAGGCGCTGGCTGACGTCCTTTGGAATGATGAAGGCCGCTCGGACTTCGGCCCGCATGATCGCGCCTTCGGCCTCGGCCACCGTGGCGAACCGGCTTTCAAAGCGGACCACCTGCGTGGCCTCTACCATCTGCACCAGCGCGCGGCTGACGTCCGTATTGCTCTGATCGACGATGGCGGCGGGGATGTGGCGCACCTCCGTGTTGATCGCATAGCCGAACAGGACCAGCTGGATCAGCGGGATCATCACAATCATTCCAAAGGTCAGCCGGTCCCGACGCAGTTGCAGCAACTCCTTGCGGATGATGGCGAGGATATGCCGGTAGGAGATCACGCCGCCCTCTCCGCGGCTCTTTCCCCTGTGGCCAGCACGAACACGTCCTCAAGGTTGGGGCGCGTGGGCTGCGTTTGGGTCTCTGCAAACTCCGCAACGGCCGCCGCCACCGTCGCTTGCGGATCATCGGTTTCCGGGGCGACAAGCACACGCAGCCGCGATCCGACCTGCGCCACCGACAAAATACCTGTGGTGGTCGAAAGATGGCGGCGGACGGGCCTCAGGTCCGGACCCGAGACTTCGATGACGCGCCCCTGCACGCGCGCCATCAGATCACGTGGCGCACCTTCTGCCCGTTTTCGCCCCTGATCCAGGATCGCGATCTGGTGGCAGCGTTCGGCTTCATCCATCAGGTGGGTGGAAACGATGATCGTGGTTCCGCCCTCGACCAGATCAAACAGCTGTTCCCAGAAACTGCGCCGTGTTTCCGGATCGACCGCGGCAGTGGGCTCATCCAGAAACAACAACTCGGGCCGATGCAGAACCGTCGCGGCCAGCGCAAGACGCTGGCGCTGCCCCCCGCTCATCTCACCGGCAAATTTATCGGCCTGCGCGGCCAGATCGTAGGTATCCAGCAGCTCTTTGATCCGGGCGCGTTTTCGGTGGCCGCCGAAATCGTGGATATCGGCGATGAAGCCGAGGTTCTCCAGAACGGTCAGGTCGCGGTAATGCGTGAAACCCTGCGTCATATATCCGATGTGGCGTTTGAGCGGTTCTGCATTGCCCGGAAGCCGCGTACCCAGAACCAGAGCCTCACCGGCGGTGGGTTTCAGCAAACCAAGCAGCATGCGCATGGCGGTCGTTTTGCCCGATCCGTTTGGGCCCAGCAGGCCGTAGACCGTACCTTTGGTGATCTTCAAATCAACCTTGTCGACCGCCGTCTTGGTCCCGAACATGCGGGTCAGCCCATGGGTTTCCACCACAACTCCGCTCATGGCAGATAGGCCGTCACGGGCAATCCGACCGGAAGATCACCGGCCTGCGGTGGCATGTCCACTTCGGCCATATAGACAAGGTGGCTGCGCTGTTCCTTGTTCAAGGCGTAATAGGGTGTGAAGGCAGGCTCGGACTTGATCCAGCGGACGGTGCCGGAAAAGCGGCCCTCGATCCCATCGACCTCAACCTGCACTCCTGCGCCGATCTTGAGGCCTGCCCGGGCGGGTTCCGGAACATAGATCCGGGCAAAGGGTCGATCATCCGTCAACAGGATTGCCACCGGGCTGCCCATCGGCACGCGCTCTCCGAGGCTCCAGGGCAGGTTGTCGAGAATGCCATCACGGGATGCGACGATTGTGAGGTTCTGCAGCCGGATCCGCTCGGCAGCGACCTGCGCATCGGCGGCTCTCAGCTTGGCCTCGGCAATGCGAATGTCCTCTTCGCGCGCGCCGGTTTCGATTTCCAGCAAGGCCTGTTCGGCGCTTCGCAGTTCCGCCAGGGCGGCATTGCGCCGCGCGATGTCCTGATCAAGGCTGGCCTGCGTGATCGTTCCGCGTTTCAGCAACTGGCTGTTGCGCTCGACCGTACTCTGCGCCTCGTGATAGACGGCCCGGGTTCCATCGACCCGGGATTTTGCAATCGCGATTTCTTCCTCGCGCGCGCCGGTTTGCAGCCGCTCCAGATCGGCCTGCGCCTGCGCCCGGTTTGCCAGCGTCACATCAAGGTTGGCTTGCGCCAGCCTGTCATCAAGTTGGACTAGAACCGTCCCCGCCGTCACGCTCTGACCTTCGGCGACGGGCAATTCGGTTATGATCTCGTTGGCGGTCGCGGTGAGAGCAACGCGTTCGCGCGCAAGCACGCCCAGCGCCACATGCGTATCGGGTCCCTGACAAGACGGAATTAGAAGAGGCAGGGCGAAGAGCGCCCGTGTCGCCTGCACCATGAAACTCATCATTGCGATGCCGGTCTCCCCGTCATGACAGCCTCAGCCAGTCTGCACATGTTTTGAACGTCAGGTACATAGGCGCGACCATAGGAACGGCGGCAGCTGCGATCCCTGATTTATGTCAAAGCGTAGGCGCAGGACCGCTTTATCGTCGGTCGGGAATTGGAGGCGATCCCAGTTTTTTGGTGGTCTCCTGGGATAAGGCCGCGTCGGTAAAGGGACAAAACATGGCAATGCGGAACATCGTGATGCCGATTGCACCGGGGCGCTATGACCCGTCAAGCCTGAGCCGGGCCATCACCCTGGCCAAGCGTCTGCCCTGCCATCTGGACGTGGTCTTTCTGCTTCCGGACCCGAAAGAGACATTCATCTATACGGGCATTGAGCCGACCGAACAGGACGGTCCTTTGTCCGACATCCGAGACCGCATGGAAGATCACGGGCGCAGCGCGGCCGAGGCGTCGCGCCGGATGTTTGCCAAGCTACGTAAGGAGGCTGAGTTGGAGCTGCGGCAAAAACCGTCGCTCGCGTCGACTGCCAGCGGCGCATGGCACCGGATCAAGGGGGAGCCGCAGGAGATGATTACCCCCCTGGCCAGACGCGCAGATGCGACGATCTTTACGTCTGAGACCGCCAGATACACTCTGATGGCGGATAATGTTCTGGAGGCTGCCTTGTTGCGGTCAGGGCGCCCGGTGCTCTATCTGCCGGGGGAAGACGGCCAGCAGGTAGATATATCCCGCGTCATGATTGCCTGGGATGGCAGCAGCGCCTGCGTGCGGGCGATCTCGGCCTGGCTCGCCAGTGGTTTGCCGTTGCAGGAGGTTTTTCTCGTGCACGTGGCGGACCCGCACGAGGACCAGCCGAACAGCGACAGTATCCGCGACCATCTTGCCTGGCACGGTGTTCCCTGCACGGTCGAGACCCGCCGCAAGGGCGCCGAGCCCGTCGGTGCCGTGCTGGCAGAAGCCGCAGTCGATCTGCACTGCGGGCTGATCGTCATGGGTGGATATGGTCATTTCCGCAGCTGGGAGGCGATTTTCGGAGGCGTCACGCGCTATATGATACACCATGCCCAACGTTCTCTGTTTATGATGCATTGAGATGAGCGAGACCGTAGCAGATATCCAGACACCCTCGCCAAGCGACAGCACAGGCGCGCATGGGGCCGTCTCCCGCATTGACGGCTCCGTCATTGAGGTGCGCTTTGCAGAGGGCGATTTGCCAAAGATCAATAGCGCGCTTGAGGTAAAGTGGGACCGCCCGAGCAAACTGCTGCTGGAGGTACAACAACACGCCGACCCGACCCATGTGCGCTGCGTTGCCATTCATGAAACGGCGGGGCTGGCCTGCGGAATGCCTGTCCTGGCGACCGGCAGCCCGATCACTGTGCCAGTTGGAGAGCAGGTGTTGGGCCGTATGATTAACGTGGTCGGAGAGACGATCGACAAGGGGCCGGACCTGCCCGAAAGCACGCCACGCCGCGGCATTCACCGGCGCGCCCCGCTATTGTCGGTGCAGAATGCAGGCACCGAGGTTTTTTCGAGCGGAATCAAACTGATCGACCTTCTTGCCCCGCTTGCACGCGGCGGAAAGGCCGCCATGTTCGGTGGCGCCGGGGTTGGCAAGACCGTTCTGATCATGGAACTGATCCGCTCCATCGCTGACCGTTACAAGGGGCAATCGGTCTTTGCCGGGGTTGGTGAGCGGTCCCGCGAGGGACATGAGCTGTGGCTCGACCTCAAACGCTCCGGCGTGATCGACAGAACGGTTCTGGTCTTTGGTCAGATGAACGAGCCACCCGGTGCGCGCTGGCGCGTGGCGCTCTCTGCCCTCACCGTTGCCGAGTATTTCCGAGATGAAATGGCGCAGGACGTCTTGTTCCTGATCGACAATGTTTTTCGCTTTGTTCAGGCCGGTTCAGAGGTCTCGGGTCTGCTGGGGCGTTTGCCGTCGCGCGTGGGCTATCAGCCAACGCTGGCGACGGAAATCGCAGAGCTGGAGGAACGGATTGCCTCGGTCCGCAGCGCAGCGGTTACCTCGATCCAGGCGGTCTATGTTCCGGCCGATGATTTCACCGATCCGGCGGTCGCGGAAACCTTCACCCATCTCGACAGTGCCATCGTGCTCAGCCGGGACATGGCCAGCGAAGGTCTGTATCCCGCGATTGATCCGCTCGCCTCAAGCTCATCGCTCCACGATCCCCTGATTATCGGTCAGCGCCACTATGATACGGCCGAGCGGGTGCGGCGCCTGATCGAGCAGTACAGGGAACTGCAGGAGATCATCTCGCTGCTCGGGATCGACGAGCTGAGCGCGACGGACCGGCAGGCCGTCGGGCGCGCGCGGCGTCTGATCCGGTTCATGACGCAGCCGTTTGTCGTGACCTCACAATTTACCGGACGGGCCGGGGTCTCGGTCAGTCTTGAAGACACGCTGACTGGATGCGAGGCCATTCTGGACGGTGAGACCGACGATTGGGACGAAAGCGCGCTTTATATGGTGGGCACGCTGGAAGACGCCCGGGCGGCGCAAGCCAAGTTGCGGCAGAGCACATGAAACTTGTCGTCGCCACCCCTACGGAGATTGTCGAGGAGGTCGATGACATCGTCTCGGTCCGTGCAAGCGACGATACCGGCGCCTTTGGTATCCAGCCCGGACATGCGGATTTCCTGACGGTCCTGCCAATTTCGGTTGTCAGCTGGCGGACCAAGACGCGTTCCGGAGTGGTTGTAATCCGGGGCGGGATCCTCACGGTGCAGGGCGGGAGCAGGATCGACATCGCCGCCCGCGGCGCCTGGCGCGAGGATCAGCTTTCCGATCTCGGGTCCAGCGCGATTGCGGAATTGCAGCGCGAGGACAGCGACGAAGATGTGACGCGCAAATCCGAACACCGCCTGCATCTGGCCACGATGCGCCAGATCGAACGGTTGCTGCGGGGCGCGCGCAAGGAGACGACCACGCCACGACTGGACGCCGGGGCCAGCCCGGGGGCAGGGGAGGCGCGATCATGAGTGATCCGGACAACAACGAACGCGATGAAATGCTGAAGGTCATCCGCACAACCCAGGACCGGCGCCAGAAATGGCAGGAGGAGGGCGAACGTCCCCTGTGGAAGAACCTTTCGATGATCGGCGCGCTGGGCTGGCTCATCGTCGCGCCAACGCTGCTCGGCGTTTTTTTGGGCCGGTGGCTTGATAGTAAGCTGGGCACCGGTGTTACCTTCAGCGGCGCCCTGACATTTGCGGGCGCCTGTTTCGGCTTTTTCCTTGCATGGCACAGGATGAATGAGAAATGACATTATACCTTTTGTTGAGCCAATTCCTGAACCTGCTTCCCTGGCTGCTTGCGGGCCTCGTCCTGGGGGCTGTCTATTTTGTCCTTTTAGGGCGGACGGTTGCGGCAATCGAAGCTGATGCGGGATGGCGCTGCGCGGCGGTGTTCGTTGTCCTGCGGCTGGTGCTGGCGACCGGGGCATTCGCATTGGCGGCCATGCAGGGCACGGCGCCGCTGATCCTGACGCTGCTGGGGTTCATCGCGGCGCGCATGATCGCCATCCGGCGGGTCAAAGGACAGGGCTGATGGACGCGAGCCCGCTGCTGCCCGATATCCTGTTTCACATCGGCCCGGTGCCGATCAGCCGCGCCGTGGTCACGACCTGGGCGTTGATGCTGGCCATGGCAGCGTTCCTGGGCATCGCCTTGCGCAAACCCGCCCATGATGCCGGCCCTGTTCAGGCGGCGCTCGAAGTTGTGCTGCTCGCCATCGTGAAACAGCTGCGCGAGATCCTCGGGCGTGATCCCTGGCCCTTCCTGCCGCTGCTTGGGTCACTATTTCTGTTCCTCTGCCTTGCCAATCTTGCGGCTGTGCTGCCCGGTGCCACACCGCCCACCGGACATATTGAGACGCCCGCCGCGCTGGCGTTGATCGTCTTCCTGTCGGTGCATTTCTACGGTCTGAAGATTCGCGGCACGGGGCCATATCTGCGGCACTATCTGGAGCCGAGCCCGCTTCTTCTGCCGCTGAATATCCTGTCGGAGCTGACGCGGACCTTTTCGCTGATGATCCGCCTGTTCGGCAACATGATGAGCCACGAGTTCGTCCTGGCCATCGTGGTGTTTCTGACCGGCCTTCTGGTTCCGGTCCCGTTTCTGCTGCTCGGGATCCTGATCGGGATAATCCAAGCCTACATCTTCACCGTTCTCGCCGCCGTCTACATCGCTGCCGCTGTCGGCGCGGTCGAGACATAAGGAAAGGGAAATCATGGACTATATCGAACATGTCAGCGTCATCGGAGCGGCGGTCGCCGTGTCATTCGGTGCGATCATGCCCGCCTATAGCGAGGGGCGTGCCATCGCTGCGGCGATGGAGGCAATTTCCCGGCAACCAGAGGCCGCCGCGACATTATCGCGGACGCTGTTTGTCGGCCTCGCCATGATCGAAACCATGGCGATCTACTGTCTCGTCATCGCGCTGCTGCTTCTTTACGCCAATCCGTTTGTGGGCTGAGAATGCAGATCGACTGGTGGACACTGGGACTTCAGACGGTCAACTTCCTGATCGTCATCTGGCTTCTGAGCCGGTTCCTTTATCGTCCGATCTGCAGGATCATCGAAGAGCGTGAAGCGGCGGACAAGGCCGCAAGCGATGCGGCCAAGGACCAACTGGAAGAAGCGCAGGCCGTCCGGCGCACCTATGAGGACAAGACTGCGCAGCTCGCTGCAGAGCGGCAGGAACGGGAAGCCGCCTTTCACAAATCCCTAGAGGCCGAAAGAGATAAACGCCTTGAGGCGGCGCGCAAAGAGGCAGCGCAGCTGCTGACAGACGCGCGTGCAAAAATCGAAGAGGACAAACATCAGGCGCTGCAATCGCTCAAACATCAGATTGAGGCGCTTGCGACAGATCTGGCGCGGGTGGCGCTTCGTGGTCCCTGTACAGTTCCGGAAACGCTTGCGCAGGTTCAGGCCCATCTTGACGGTCTGGCACAGGGCGATCTCGACAAGCTCAAGGACGACCTGCAGGCCAAGGATGCTGCAATGACCGTGATGACGGCTCATGGCCTCTCGGGTGAGGAGAAGGTGGCCTGGAATGCCTGCCTGTCCAAGTATTTTGGGGCGGACGTAGCCGTGGTTTTCACTGAAAAGGCCGAGATCCTTGGTGGGGCGGAATTGCATTTCCCACATGCCGCCCTGCGGTTTTCCGTGGCCGACCGGCTGAAACGCGCCGCGCAGGCGCTGGAGGTCTGAGCCATGGTTCTGGAAACCCCGCTTTCTGATTGGATATCCGGCGCCCGCGACCGGCTGGAGCAGAACCGCCTTGCGCCTGAGCTGGAGCAGGTCGGACGCGTAGAGCAGATCGGGGACGGCGTCGCGCATGTTTCGGGATTGGGGCAGACGCGTCTTGATGAGCTTTTGCGTTTTGAGGATGGCAGCATGGGAATGGCGATGACCATCGCCGAAGACAGCCTGGGCTGCGTGCTGTTGTCGCCCTATGAGGAAATCACCGCAGGCAGCCGGGTCTTCAACACCGGGACTATCGCGCGGGTTCCGGTTGGCGACGGGTTGCTGGGGCGTATCATATCACCGCTTGGAGAACCTCTGGATGGTGGGCCGCCGGTTGTCGCGGCGCGGTATGATCCGATCGAAAAACCTGCGCCTGGCATCGTTGATCGGGATCTTGTCACCGAACCCTTGCTGACTGGCCTGACCGTGGTCGACGCGATGATCCCCCTTGGGCGGGGGCAGCGTCAGCTCATCATCGGGGACCGGAAGACGGGGAAGACCTCGATCGCGGTCGATACGATCATCAATCAGCGCGACACCGATGTCGTCTGCATCTACGCCTCCATCGGGCAGAAAAGCTCGACCGTGTCGCGCGTGGTCGAATCCATCCGCGCGCATGGGGCCATTGATCGTTGCATCTTCGTTGTGGGGGCCGCTGATGCCGCGCCCGGGGCGCAGTGGATCACCCCCTTTGCGGCCTGTAGCATCGCCGAATATTTTCGCGACCGGGGCCAGCATGCGCTGCTGGTGATGGACGACCTGACCAAACATGCGATGGTCTACCGACAATTGTCGCTTCTGCTGCGCAAGCCCCCGGGGCGCGAGGCCTATCCCGGCGATGTCTTCTACCTGCATTCGCGTTTGCTGGAACGGGCTGCGAAACTGGCGCCCGATCTTGGTGGCGGCTCGCTGACGGCCCTGCCGATTGCGGAAACGCAGGCCGAGAACCTGACCGCCTATATTCCCACCAACCTGATCTCGATCACCGATGGGCAGATCATCGTGGGGCAGAAACTGTTCTATGAGGGGCAAAAGCCCGCGGTGAACGTCGGATTGAGTGTCAGTCGCGTCGGTGGCGCCACGCAGGCCAAGGCAATCAAGTCTCTCGCCCAATCGCTGAAGCTGGACTACGCGCAATACCTTGAGCTGGAAATCTTCACCCGTTTTGGTGCGATGGTGGATGACAAGACCGCCAGAACCATCGCTCATGGCCGTCGGTTAAGGGCGATCCTCGCGCAGCCCGAGTACCAGCCCTTGCCGCTGTCGCTACAGGTTGCCCTGCTGCTGGCCATATCCGACGGTATGCTGGATGAGATGCCGCTGCCGGATATTCCCAAGTTTCGGGAGATGCTGGCGCAGCGCCTGCCAAGCCAGCGCCCCAATGTGGTAGCCGAAATAGACAAAACGCATGCGCTCTCTGATGAGGCCCGCGATGCGCTGCGTGAGTTCGCGAGGTCCTGCGCGGATGAGTTCAACCGCATCCACGGCGCTGAGGGCGCGTCAGGTGGTTGAACTTGCCCGCATAGAGGCCCGGCTCGAAAGCCTTGGGCAGCTTGGCGTTCTGGTCACGGCGATGCGGTCCATGGCGGCTGTGCGGGCACGCGAAGCTCAGGAGGCGCTGATCGGCACACAGGCTTTCTGTGCCACGGTGGACCGCGCGATCGCGAGCCTTAGCCAATTGCCTGGGCGCAAGACACCAGACGAGACTGGCGCGCCTGTCCTGCTGGTGATCACCTCGGAAAACGGATTCGTGGGCGGCTTCAACACGCGCATCATGGAGCATGTGCAAGAGATCCGCATGCCAGAAGAGAGGCTTGTGCTGATCGGGCGGCGCGGTCAGATCCTGGCGGGCGAGATGCACATGCAGCCGGAGATCGCGCTGCCGATGACCTCGCGAGTGAGCGGTGTGACGCAACTTGCGCGGCGGGCGACCAACCGGTTGATGGGAGCGACACACGCGCGGGTGGTCTTTGCCCAGCATGAGAAAAGCGGCACCTACGCGGTCGTGCATCGCCCTGTCCTGCCGCTCGCGGCAGATCCCCCGCAGAATGCCGCTGCTGCGCCGCCGTTGCACCATTTGCCCACGCCAGAGCTGCTGGACCGGCTCGCGGGGGAATATCTCTTTGCCGAGATCGCCCATGCATTGATGGAAAGCCTTGCCTGTGAAAACAATGTGCGGCTGCTGACCATGGATGCGGCGACGCGCAATATCGACTCGCGTTTCGACAAGTTGCGCAGAGAGGAACGGCAGGCCCTGCAGGAGCAGACGACATCGGACATGCTCGATGTCATCGTTGGCTCCGAGGCGGTCGAAGGCAAATAACGCCGACAGGGTTAAGCCCGCACCCAAGCCCAGGCGGCATCAAGCGCATCGCCATCGAACACCTTGACTTCCCCCTTCATCAGGAACGCGCTGAGCTTGAGGCACCAGACGACCCAATCGGGCGCGCCGACAAGGGCGAGACGTTCAAAATCCGAGGCATGCTTTAGCCCGAAAGACATGTCGTCCCAGGCGGCCCTGATGTCCCACCCTTCAAAACCACTGTCCGCGAAGAACAGGAGGCGCAGTTTGCCGTAGGTGTCAAAACGCGCTTCGAGTTCGGGCAACAAAGTGGTGTAGTCCTCTTCGTGCAAAAGTCCGGAGGCCCGTATACCGACGACGGGCCCTTCGCTTTCGTTCATGATTTTGAGCATCGTCCTGCGGTCCTTTCTGCATTGCGTCTGTTCGGCGGGCATCGCCGATGGCGGGTTCGCTCCGGCGCGCCGTCAGATTTCGAAACTCTGATGCATGGTCGGAAACTCGATCCGCTCCGATTTAAGGCCCTTTGCAAAGGTTTTTCGCGCGTCTTCTTCCCCGTGGATCAGGAAGGTAATGTCGGGCGTGCGGTTCTTTTCATGCCAGGCGCGCAATTCCTTTTTGCCTGCATGGGCGGAAAATCCGTTGATCGTGTGGATGCGAGCCCGGACCGGGATGTGATCGCCGAACAGTTTCACCGACTGAGCGCCGTCGATGATGATACGCGCGAGCGTGCCCTCGGCAGCGAAGCCGACGAAAATAACACTGCATTCTTCATGGGCGAGGTTGTGCCTCAGGTGTTGCCGGACGCGACCCCCCGTGCACATGCCCGACCCCGCCATGATCACCGCGCCAGAGTGTATGTGGTTGAGCTGCATCGATTCTGCCGTCTCACGCGTGAATTCCAACTCGGGCAGTGAAAAGGGATCTTGCCCCGACCGGATCTGCTCCGCGATTTCGCGGGTCATCGCCTCGGGATGGTTGCGAAAGATCTTTGTGGCCGAAATCGCCATTGGGGAGTCGAGAAATACCCTCAAATCCTGTGGCAGGATATCCCGTTTGATGCCTTCATTCATGAAGAAGAGCAGCTCCTGCGCCCGCTCCAGGGCAAAGGTTGGAATGATGACATTGCCGCCCCGTGCCTGCGTATCAGAGATGGCTTCGAGTAATTCATCCACCGAGGCCTCAAGCGAGCGGTGATCGCGATCGCCATAGGTGGTTTCCATCACGATGATATCCGCATCACCCGGCGGCTGAGCATTGCTCAGGAACGGCCTGTCCGATGGGCCGATATCGCCCGAGAACAGGATGCGGCGATTGCGCCCGTCCTCGGTGACGCTAAGCAGGATGCTGGCCGAGCCGAGGATATGGCCCGCCTCATAGAAGATGGCGCTTGCATCGTGCCCGAGGCGGATGGGCACGCCGTAGTCAGCGATGCGATTGAAGTGGTCAAAGCTCATGACCGCGTCGAGCGTGTCATAGAGCGGCTGATGTTTGTGCCCTTTCTCGGAGTGCCGTTGCCGCCGACGCGCCTCTTCTTCGTGAAGATGCGCGGAATCGAGGATGACCAGCCGGGCCAGATCCCGGGTTGCGGCAGTACAGATGATGTCGCCCCGGAAGCCCCGGTTCACCAGCAGCGGAATGCGTCCGCAATGATCCAGATGCGCATGGGTAAGCAGCAGGACGTCTATAGAGGCAGGGTCGAAGCCGAAGTCGCCGACATTCTCTTCCTTGAGTTCGTGGCCGCCCTGAAACATGCCGCAATCCACCAGGATCTTGAGGTTGCCAACCGTCACCAAATGGCAGGACCCGGTGACAGTACCAGCGGCGCCGTGAAACGAAATCTGCATCCTCTATTCCTCCTGTTCGACGATGGATTTTCCGGCACGGGCGTACCAGCGTTGGATGTCCTCCCAGATTTCCTCGGCCGTTTCGGCGAACCAGAAAAGGTCCCGGTCCTCGGGGGCGATGACACCCTCTTCGACCAAAAATTCGGGATCAAAGGCGCCGCGCCAGTAGTCTTCCCCGACCAGGATCAGCGGCATCGGCGCGATCTTACGAGTCTGGATCAGGGTGAGGGCCTCAAAGAACTCATCAAGCGTGCCATAGCCGCCCGGAAAGATCACCAGGGCCCGTGCCCGGAGCAGGAAATGCAGCTTTCTGATCGCGAAATAGTGGAACCGGAAACAAAATCCGGGGGTCAGATAGGGGTTTGGGAACTGCTCGTGCGGCAGGGTAATGTTCAGTCCCACGGTTGTTGCGTCCATATCATGCGCACCGCGGTTTGCGGCTTCCATCAGGCCCGGCCCACCGCCCGTAACCAGTGCCAGCTTGTCGCCGTTCGTTTGCTCCTGTGCCCCGACGATGCGTCCGAATTCACGCGCAACCTCGTAATAGTGGCTTTTGTCCAGAAGGCGCTTTGCGATCCTCAGATCGCGTTCAAGGCCCGAAGGCCAGTGCTCTGAAGGACCGTTCTGAACCGCCTCGAGCTCTGCCACCTTGCGCTGGGCGGCTTTCGGCTCCGGGATCCGGGTGCTTCCGAACACCACAATGGAGTGTTTGATCCGATGGTGCTCAAGGAGCCGTTCTGCCTTGAGATAGTCCAACTGAAGCCGGACGCCGCGGGTGTCTTCACTTTGCAGGTAATCGATGTCCTCGTCCGCGCGCCTGTACTCTGGTGACCTCATGATCGCCTGGACCAGAGACAGAGCCTCCGGATCTTCATGAGAGGGCTTCGGGGTTTTCCAAGGCAGGTCCGTTTGCCGCCGCTCGGGGTGCGCCGGCTCCGGTTTATGCGATTGTTTCGATCTGTGTTTCACCCTGTGCCTCCGCAGGGCGCCCGCTCTGTCGGGCGCTGGGGCATTATCGCAGCCCACAGGTCCAGCACGTTGACAAAGATCAATGGCGTGGAGCGTTCATGTGACCGCTCTTTTAGCCATGGAGACGTAGACGCCCGGCGCTGGGCCACGCCCACATGGTCGCCTGAAATGGCAACGAAATCCAGCCACAACCAAGTCTGAAAAGTGAGCATCTAAGGGGGGGTATGGCGGAGAGACTGGACCTGTCGCGGTTTGATGCCGCTCCTTTGATAGCATTTACTGCAACAAAGGAGATGAACTATGGGACTGAAACGGACGGACGAATTCCGTAAGGATGCGGTGCGCATTGCACTGACCAGTGGACTGAAGCGCAAACAGGTGGCTGATGATTTGGGTGTCAGTATGTCGACACTGAATAAGTGGATCACAGCACATCGAGACACGGATGTGGTGTCGCAAGAGGATTTGGACCTCGCAAAAGAGAATGACCGGCTTCGACGTGAGATCCGGCTCCTCAAGGAGGAGAGGGAAATTCTAAACTGAAGAGGATCAGTAAAGGCCCCGGTGGGGCGTTTCCCCGATGAAGGCCACCCAGTTCTTCGCGGGCCTAAAGCAATGAAGTTTAGGTTTATCGAAGAACACAGGTCCGACTTTCCAACCAATCGTCTTTGCGATGTCGTCGGCGTTAGCACGCGAGGATTGCGGGCGTTCCGCAGCCGACCGGCCAGTCGCAGGCAGCGGTCCGATCTGGTGACGCTGGCGCATATCAAGGAACAATCTCGTCTCAGCTTGGGCAGCTACGGCAGGCCACGGATGACGGAAGAGCTGAAGGAAATCGGCTTGGACGTCGGACATCGCCGGGTTGGCAGATTGATGCGCCAGAATGGTATATCCGTCGTCAGAACCCGTAAACACAAGGTCACCACAGACAGCGATCACAAGTTCAACATTGCGCCGAACCTGCTGGATCGTGACTTCACCGCCAACGCGCCGAACCAGAAATGGGCCGGTGACATCAGCTATGTTTGGACCCAAGAGGGGGGGCTTTATCTTGCGGTGATCCTGGACCTGCATTCACGCCGTGTCATTGGCTGGGCGGTCAGCAATCGGATGAAGCGGGACTTGGCGATCCGTGCGTTGGAAATGGCCATTGCGTTCAGAACACCGCCCAGAGGCTGCATCCACCACACGGATCGCGGATCGCAATACTGTTCTTATGACTATCAGAAAATCCTGCGCCAGCACGGGTTCAAGGTATCGATGTCTGGCAAAGGTAATTGCTACGATAATGCGGCTGTTGAGACGTTCTTCAAGACGATCAAGGCAGAGCTGATCTGGCGGCATCCTTGGGAGACACGACGCAAGGCTGAGATGGCAATCTTCGAATACATAAACGGCTTTTACAATCCACGCCGCCGACACTCAGCATTGGGTTGGAAAAGCCCGGTCGCTTTCGAACGCAAGGTGGCTTAAACGAGCACTTGGGGCGGCACAAAACCGCGACAGGTCCATTGTGGCTTCTTCCTACTAAGGAGTTGAAGGCTAAGGTAAACCCGAGGCGGTTCACTCTTTGGGGAGTTGGGCGGCATCGTCAGATCGGACACCATCCTAGCGTCGAACACCTCCTCGCTCTCTATCGCCTCAATCGCCAAGAACTGCGAAAACCATGCCCGCGTGGTCGGCATGCACTTCTTCAACCCGGTGCCGCTGGTGAAGCTGGTGGAGGTAATCGGCCGCGCGGCCACCGATGCAGGCGTGGTCGATGCCACCTATGCAATGGGCAAGGCTATGACCATGGGACTCAACTACCCGTTCAACCCGCTGGAGTATGGCGACAAGGTCGGCGCAGACCGGGTGCTGTCGATCATGGAAGGACTGCAATCCACGACCGGGTCGGAACGCTACCGCCCCAGCCTCTGGCTGAAACGCCGCGCGCTTCTGGGTCTGTCGCTCAGCACCGCGGACTGACAGGCGCGAATACTGCGAACGACGGGCGCGCTGGATTAGGCGCGCCCGGCAAGATACCCCAAAGTCACCGCCGCCAGCAGCCCGTTGCCCGATAAATAACCGCTGTCGCCGGTGCCCGAAACGCCGCAGGCCGCGCCGCCCACGGCATGAAGGTTGTAAAATCTTCCACCCGCCGTGCGGCGCACCCGGGCCGTTGCGGGATCGACCTCTAGCCCGCCTTGGGTATGGAACAGCGCGCCGGTGACCTTCACCGCGTGATAGGGGGGGCGCAGTGGCGGGGTCTGCCCGCTCCAGAGTCTGCCAAAGGCGTCCGTGCCCTCGTTGGGTATATCGCCAAGGGTATTGGCCAGCGCATCTGCGGGCAGGCCAGCCGCCTTGGCAAGCTCTGCAATGCTTTCACCGGCTAGCACCGCGCCTTGCTTTTCTGCGTTCTTGAAATCCTCGAACTGCCGCGCCACGGCGGCGATGCGACTGTCGAACACCACCCAGGCGGTGCCGCCCGGCTGTGCCAGTACGGCGCGGGCTGCCTCGGAATAGCCCTGCGCCTCGTTCCAGAACCGTTTGCCCTGGCAATTCACCTGCACGCCGCCTTCGGTGATGGTGGCCCAGGTGATCAGGATGCCATGCGGATGCGCGACATTACCGTGCCCCTGATAGGCGCCCAGATGGGCGGTCGCTGCGCCCAGAGCCTGCCCCCAGGTCACGGCCTCGCCGCGGTTGCCGTCATGGCCGAACCAGACCGCATTGTCGATCTCGGCCATATGGGTGGAGACCATGGTGCGATTGCCTCCAAAGCCGTTGCAGGCGAGGATCAGCCGCGCGCAGCCGATGGTTTCTGTACTGTCATCGGGCAGCTGCAACTGGGCGCCAAAGATGCGGTTTTCCTTTGAATAGAGTCTGATTGCGCGGCGATTGCAGATTAGCGGCACATCCAGCGCTTCGATCCGGGCGCGCAGGGCGTCGATCAGTTCCTGCCCGGAACGGGTCGGCAGCCCGTGCATGCGGCGGCGGCTGTGGCCGGGGTAGTCAAAGTCGGTGACCAGTGAAAACGGCAACCCGTGATCGTGGGTCAGCCATTCGATCACCGGCGCCGCCGTGCTGGCCATGCTGGCGACCAGACCCGGATCGTTTTCATGATGGGCCTTGGCCTGAATGTCCTGCGCAAACCGCTCTGCGCTATCCTGGATGCCTGCCTCGGTCTGAAACTGCGTGCCCGCAGCGGGGATCAGACCGGCGCTGAGCGCGGTGGACCCCGATGGCACTGCGTCGGCCTCGACCAGAAGAACTTCCTGTCCTGCCTCATGGGCGGCCAGGGCGGCCACCATCCCCGCAGCGCCCGCCCCGATGATCAGGGTTTCGACCGTCAGGTCAAAGGATGCGGGTGGTTCAGCGACATCAGGACTTGCCATCGAACCGCTTTCCAAGGGCCAGCATTTCAGGTGTTCCAATGGCCGCGTTCAGCCCGTCGAAATCGTGCATCCGGTCGGAAAATGGCTTGTTAGAGCCTGATTCTTTCAGGCTGGCATAGTAATTCTGCGCGGTCACCGCCAGGGCGCGGACGATACCACCGGGGAAGATCACGATGTCGAAGCCCATGTCCTGAAGGGTCGTGGCCGAGGAAATCGGCGTGGCTCCGCCCTCGACCATATTCGCGAGCAGCGGCACCTTGCCTTTGAAGGTCGCCGCGATCTTTGCCAGCTCGTCACTGTCGCGCGGGGCCTCGATGAACAGCACGTCGGCGCCTGCCTCAATGTAGCTGCCGGCCCGGTCGATGGCGGCATCAAATCCTTCGACGGCAATGGCATCGGTGCGGGCAATGATCAGCGTGTCCTGACGGCGGGCATCGGCCATGGCGGCGATCTTGCCCGACATCTCGGTCTTGGAGATCAGCGATTTGTCGGACAGGTGGCCGCATCTTTTCGGATAGCTCTGGTCTTCGACCTGAAGGGCGGCAGCACCTGCACGTTCATAGCTTTGCATGGTGCGCCGTGCATTGAGCGCGTTGCCAAAGCCGGTGTCGGCATCCATGATCACCGGCAGGTCAGTTCGATCCGCGATCAACGCCATGGTATCTGCCATCTCCGAGGCAGTGGTGAGACCGATATCGGGGCGGCCAAGGCGGGTGTAGGCCACCGCGGCCCCCGACAGGTATAGGGCCTCGAACCCGGCATCGGTGGCCAGCGCGGCCGTCAGGCCATCGTAGACACCGGGGGCCAGCAGGATTTCGGGCGAGGTCAGGCGCTTGCGCAGGCTCATGACGTGCCTCCCAGCAGTGTCACTGCCTCGGCGCAGGTCATGATCTCCGTCACCGAGCCGAGAGATTTCAGAGTGGCCTCGTGCACGTCGTCCTTGAAGGCCGCGCAGCCATCCGACAGCAGGATAGTGTGGATATCGCGCAGATGGGCATCGCGGACAGTGCTGGCAACGCCGCCATTGGTGACGATACCGCCGATGATCAGCGTGTCGATCTTCATCGCCCGCAGAATATATTCAAGACGGGTCTGATACAGCGCCGAATAGGCCACCTTTTCCACCGTGAAATCGGCCGGAGCCAGAGTATCGACAAGGCTGTGCCCAAAGCTGCCCGGTTCAAAATCGCCCTTGGTCAGAAAGGGGCGCAGCTTTTTCAGGTGTGGCGAGATCAGCGGCTCCCCACCACGACCCGGCACCAGCGTGAACTGGGCCGAGACATAACTACCCCCGGCCTTGGTCAGTGCGGCTTTCACCGGCGCGATCCGGTCCGGAAGGGCCTTGATGCTGTCGGCGCCCTGACCCGCACGACCATAGGCACCCTCGGGGTGCAAAAAGTCGTTTTGCAGGTCAATTGTCAGCAGGGCAGTGGAGGAGGGGGTCATGCGCTGGCCCTTTCGATCAGTGTATTGCCGTAGGCGTCGACTTTGCCGACGAGCCCGGGTTCGATCAAGACGGTGGTGTCGGGTTGCTCCAGAATGGCCGGACCCGCGATTTCGGCGCCTACGGGCAGGGCCAGCCGGTCATAGAGGCTGGTTTTGTGCCAGGTGCCGTCGAAATGCACCTGCCGCGTGCCCCGGAAGGCCTGCTCGGTACTGCCGCCCTTGGGTGCCAGCGTTGCCAGATCGAACCGCGGACGGCGGCCGGTGATGGCCGAGCGCAGGTTGATCACCCGCCGGGTGCCGTTTTCCAGAAGTCGACCGTAGGTGGCGCGATAGGCCGCATCAAAGGCATCGGCGATCTGCGCCTCGGTCGGCGGTGTCACGACGCCGTTTTCAACGGTGACCGGCAGGGTGACAGGCACCGTGTGGGTCTGCCCGAGATAGGCCATATCAAGGGTGAATTCGGTGTCGCGCCGCTCGAAATGGGTGCGCGCCGCGTCCAGTGTGGCCAGCCCGCTGTCGACGTGGCTTTGCATGAACCCGGTCAGGCTTTGCAGGTCGATACCGGCCAGGACCGAATTGATGGTCTGCACGAAATCCTGCCTCATATCGGCGATCACGCAGCCCATCGCCGAGGTCACGCCGGGATAGCGCGGCACGATGGCGCGGGCGAGACCGACCTCGGCCAGCATGGCGCCCGAATGCAGCGCGCCGCCACCGCCAAAAGGCATGAATGCAAAACGTTCGGGATCAAAGCCGCGCTCGATAGAGACCAGCCTGAGCGCTCCGGCCATACGGCTATTGGCAACGCGCAGGATCGCCTCGGCGGCTTGCAGCGCGTCCATGCCCAGCGGACGCCCTACGTGTTCCAGGATCGCGGCCTTGGCGGCCTCGACATCCAGCCGGTCCAGCTTACCGCCGATGGGGTTGTCGGGATCGATGCGGCCCAGAACGACATTGGCATCGGTCACGGTGGGGCGGGTGTTGCCCTGACCATAGGCCACTGGGCCGGGAGTGGAGCCGGCGCTTTCCGGTCCGATGTTCAGCAGGCCACCCTTGTCGACCCAGGCAATCGAGCCGCCGCCCGCGCCGATAGTGGTGATTTCGATCATCGGGGAGCGGACCACCATGCCGAAATCGATCGAGGTTTGCGGCGACAGCATGGATGCGCCCTTGGCGATCAGGCTGACATCAAAGGAGGTGCCGCCCATGTCGCCGGTGATGACATCTGGAAAGCCGGCCGCTTCGGCAATGTATCCGGCTGCGATGACACCAGCCGCCGGGCCCGACAGAGCAGTGCGGACAGGCAGTTTTGCCGCCGTGTCCACATCCATCACGCCGCCATTGGACTGGACGATCATGAACTCCCCGGCGAACCCGCCGTCCTTCAGCGCGGTTTCGAGCCGCGCCAGATAACCCGAGACTTCGGGTTGCAGATAGGCATTGAGCGCGGTCGTGGAGAAACGTTCGAATTCCCGGATTTCCGGCAGGATCTCCGAAGATGCCGAGACATGCGCATTGGGCCACATCTCGCGCACGGCAGAAACGGCGGCGCGTTCGTTTTCGCCATTGGCATAGCTGTTGGCAAAGAGGATCGCGCAGGCAAGGCACCCTTCGTCGATCAGTTGCTGGGCGGCGGCGCGCACCGCGTCCAGATCCACCGGCGTGCGCACAGTGCCATCGGCCAGTGTGCGCTCCGGCACTTCCAGCCGCAGGGCGCGGTCCACCACCGGAGTGAAGTTCCCCCGCAGACCCCAGGTGCGCGGGCGATCGCGGCGGCGCATCTCCAGAACGTCACGTAGGCCCATTGTGGTGATCACCCCGATCCGGGCGCCCTTACGCTCCAGCAGCGCATTGGTGCCTGCGGTGGTTCCGTGCACCACCACCGAGACGGTCGAAAGATCATCGACGCGGGAATTGATCCCGGACAGGAAGCCGCCGGATTGGTCCGGGCGCGTGGTGGGCACCTTGGCGACTTCGGCGGTGCCGGTGGCTTCGTCCAGAACGAAGATATCGGTGAAGGTGCCGCCGACATCGACGCCGATCATGCGGTTGCTGCTGGTCATTGGGTCACCTCTTTCCAGGCCGGGCCATAGGTTTTGGTCGCTGCGTCAGGGCTCATCAACCCGCCTGCCACATCGCGGGCGACATCGGCTGCCGGACGCTGGGACGCTGGGCCGTAGCCGCCGCCGCCTGGGGTATCGAGCCGCACTGACTGGCCGCGCTCCAGCTTGATCCCAACCATTTTCGAGGCCATCGGCGGGTGATGCCAGCCATCTGCCTGCTCGTAGGAAAAGACATTGAGCGCAGCATCGCCGCCGCCCGCCGCGCCCTTGGGCGCAAAGCGGCCGCGTTCACCGAAGAGGAAGGCGGTGGCGCTTTCCTCCAGTACTTCAATTTCATAGGTCGCGCCCATGCCGCCCCGATGCATGCCGGGGCCTGCGCTGTCGGGGCGCAGGGCCCATTGCTTGAACATCACCGGATAGGCGGCCTCAAGGATTTCCATCGGCGGGATTGTCGCGGTCGAAATTGGCGCATTGCCGTGGTTTAGCCCGTCGCCCTCGATGGAACCGCCATGGCCGCCGCCGTAAAAGCTGAACATGACCCAGGGCTGACCATTGGCGCGTTTGCCGGAAATCGACAGGGCGTTGATGGTCCCATAGGCATTGGCGACGACGCGATCCGGCGCCGCCTGCGAGGCCGCGGCAAATATTACGTCAACCATGCGCAGGATCGTTTCGGTGTAGCCGCCGACTGGCGCCGGGAAGGGCGCCGACAGCAGCGATCCATCGGGGATCTTCACCTCGATCGGCCGCATCACGCCAGAGTTTGCGGGCAGGGATGGGAAGATATGCTTGATCGCCACATAGGCGGTTGCGACTGCCGTCGGCAGCGCAATGTTCACCGGGCCTGCGCAGCGGTCTGCGGTTCCTGTGAAATCCAGCGTCATCCGGTCATCATTAATCTCCAGCGCGACTTTTATCGCCAGCGGCGTATCGGTGATGCCATCATTGTCGAGGAAATCCTCGGCCTCCCAGCGGCCGTCGGGCAGTTCCGTCAGCTCCGAACGCATCAGCGCTTCGGCACGGTCCTGCAAGGCATCAAGGGCCGCGCGCACAGTTTCTGCGCCATATTCAGCCAGCAATTCATCGAGACGTTTCACGCCCAGATCCAGCGCCCCCAGTTGACCATTCAGATCGCCCTGCGCCGATTGCGGCAGACGGGTATTGCGCATCAGGATGTCGGTGATGTCGGTTTGGATCTTGCCCGCCTTGGCCAGCCGGACCGGCGGCAGGACAAAGGCCTCCTGAAAGGCGTCGGTGGCAGCGGGGTTGTAGTTGCCCGGCACGGCGCCGCCCACATCGTGCCAATGTCCGACCGAGGCGAGATAGCAGAACAGTTTACCATCGTGGAAATAGGGCCGCACCAGCCGCATGTCGCTGAGGTGGGTGCCGCCCAGATGCGCATCGTTGAAAATATAGATGTCGCCGTCTTCCAGGTCGCCGTTTTCGGCGGCCTTTTCGATGACGGCCTTCACCGCAAAGGACATCACCCCGACAAAGATTGGCAGGCCGGATTTGCCCTGTACCAGAGTGTCGCCCGACACCGCGTGATAGAGGCCGTGCGATGCGTCATGGGCCTCGGCGATGATTGGGTTGAAGGCGGCGCGAAACAGAGTGGCATCCATTTCATCCGCGATTTGCTCCATCCGTCCGGCCAGCACGGCCAGCGTGATCGGGTCTATCTCTTTGGTCATGGGTTTGCCTTTGTTTCAGCGATATCGTTCCAGACGTCCTGCCGGGTGAGACGCCCGTCCACCACTTCGAAGCGGTCGATGAACCGGATGCCGCTGAAGGGGGTGCCATCCGGCCATTCGCCCGACAGGGTGCCGCGGCAATAGACAACGGCGGCGTCCTGCGGCGATTGCAGCGCTTCGAAGCCCTCGTATGTCTTGGTGACGAAATTGTATCGGGGCTTTGCCCATTCGATCAGCTCTTCCAGCGTCGTCATCGGGGCGGTGCCGGGGAACGTCATGGAGAAGCCGGGAGCCAGCAGCGCCCGGGCCGTGTCTATCTCTCGCGCTTCCATCGCGGTCAGGTAGTTGCGCACCAGAGATACCGGATCGGGGAGGGCGGGGGCGGGGCTGCGATGCGCGCCACCGCGCATGTAGCCCGCAGGATCCAGCTCATGAATCATAACGGTAACGGCCTCGGGCGGGGCGGGCACGACGATTCGCGCCGCGTTGGTCAGCGCCGCGCACAGCCGCGTTTTCTCGTCTGCGCTATATCCCTGCATCACGTGGAGTTCGATGACGGGCATGAAGTCTCCTTTTCTAAATTGGTATCTTTTGTAATACAGATTATTTGCTGCGCATAGGTCAAATATTTTGAACATCTGTGAATAGATTTGTTGCTTTTGAAAAAACCATCGCTAGGCTTGAGAGGCAGTGAAAGGAGAAATATGGGACAGAATCTGGCATCTTCCGCAAGCAAAGGTCTGCCTGAAGGGGGTAAGGCGCAGCGTGTCTTTTTGCATCTGCATCAAGAGATTACCCGTGGTGTTTACGCGCCGGGGAGCGTGCTGCCGGGTGAGCAGAAGCTGGCCGCGACTCTGGGCGTGTCCCGTGTCACTGTGCGTCGGGCGCTAGATGTGCTGGAGAAGGACGGGCTGGTTGAACGCCGTGTCGGATCCGGCACAACGGTCTGCGCGCAGAAGTCCAGTCCTTCGATGGCGGCGGACTTCAGTACCCTGATGCCGCAGTTGGTCGAAATGGGGCGGAACACCACCGCACGGCTGCTCTCCTTCAGCTATGGCGCCGCGCCCGGCGGCGTTGCCGAGGCGTTGGGCCTTGGGGCGCAGGTGCGGGTTCAAACAGCGGTACGCCTGCGTCTGGTTGAAAATGAACCTTTCTCCCATCTGACCACATGGGTGCCGGAAGAAATCGCGCAGAATTACACAGAGGCTGAACTGGCCACGACGCCACTGTTCCGCCTTCTGGAGCGCTCGGGCGTCAAAGTCGACTCCGCCCATCAGACGGTCAGCGCGACGCTGGCCTCTCCGGAAGTTGCCGAAACGCTGGGTGTTCGGATCGGCGCGCCGCTCTTGTCCCTCGACCGGGTTGTGCGCGACGAGGAAGGCCGCGGGGTCGAATACCTTGCCGCACTCTACCGGCCTGACATGTTCCGGCTTGAGATGTCGCTGAACCACGTCGGCGTGGGCGAAACCCGCCACTGGGAGCCGGTGATCAATCCGGCCCGCAAAGAGGCAGCCGAATGACTGCCCCGCAGACCCTGTTCGACAAGCTCTGGGCTGCGCATGAGATCATGCGACGCGACGATGGCATGTCCCTCCTGTGGGTGGACCGGCATCTGGTGCACGAAGGCTCGCACCACGCCTTTGCCAAGCTGGCGCAGCGGGGCCTGAAAGTAGCCGAACCTGATCTGACCTTTGCGGTGGTCGATCACTATGCGCCAACACGACCGGGCGCTGTCGCGCCCGATATCCGCCGGATGATCGACACTCTGGGCCAGAATGCACGGGCACAGGGCATCCGGCTGTTCGATCTGCACGATCCGGGGCAGGGCATTGTGCATGTGCTTGGCCCCGAGCAGGGGCTGACGCTGCCTGGACTACTGATCAACTGCGGGGATAGCCATACCTCCACTCACGGGGCGCTTGGGGCTTTGGCCTTTGGCGTCGGGGCGACCGAAGTCGCCCATATTCTGGCAACCCAAACGATCTGGCAGCGTCGGCCCAAGACCATGCGGATTTCGGTCAATGGCGCCCTTGGCGCTGGTGTCACGGCCAAGGATCTTGCACTGCACTGGATCGCCGAACTGGGCGCGGATGGCGCCAGGGGTCACGCAATCGAATACGCGGGCAGCGCGGTTGAGGCGTTGAGCATCGAAGGTCGCCTGACCCTGTGCAATCTCAGTATTGAGGGTGGTGCCCGGCTGGGTCTGATCGCGCCGGATCAGATCACTTTCGACTATCTGAAAGGGCGCAATTTCGCCCCGAAGGGTGCCGCCTGGGAGGCTGCTCTGGCGGATTGGCAAAAGCTCTACAGCGATGCGGAGGCCATCTTCGATCAGGAGGTTGCAATCGAAGCCGCAGAGATCGCCCCGACGGTGACCTGGGGCACCTCTCCGGAAGAGGCGCTGCCGATCACTGGCCGTGTGCCGCGCCCGGCAGACCTGCCCGGAGGAAAGCAGGATCAGGCGCGTGCAACGCTCGATTACATGGGCCTTGAAGCAGGGATGCCGCTTGAGGACATCGCGGTTGATCAGGTGTTCATCGGCTCCTGCACCAATGGCCGGATCGAGGATCTGCGCCTCGCGGCCAAGGTTCTGGCGGGACGCCAGGCCAAGGTGCCCGGTCTGGTATCGCCGGGATCCGCCGTTGTCAAGAAACAGGCCGAGGCTGAAGGGCTGGCGCAGATCTTTACCGATGCGGGCCTGGAATGGGCCGATGCCGGCTGTTCCATGTGTGTGGGCATGAATGGCGATCTGGTCGAGGCGGGCAAACGCTGCGCCTCCTCCACCAACCGGAACTTCCGCGGGCGGCAAGGACGCGGCGCGCGGACCCATCTGATGAGTCCCGCCATGGTCGCCGCCGCCGCCGTTACCGGACATCTTGCCGATGTGCGCCCGCTGCTGGAGGGCCGGTCATGAGTGGGTGGAGCAAGATCGAAGGCCGGGCGGTGGCGCTGGCGCAGGAGAACGTGGACACGGATCAGCTGATCCCGGCGCGGTTCATGTCGGCGCCGCGCAGCGAGGGATATGGCCAATTTCTGCTGCACGATGCGCGTCAGGATGACGACGCGCATGTGCTGAACCTGCATCCCGGCGCCTCGGTGCTCGTGACGCGGCGCAATTTCGGTAGCGGCTCCAGCCGCGAGGCTGCCGTTTATGCGCTGGTGGATTTCGGGATAAAGGCGGTCTTCGCCCCCAGTTTTGGCGACATCTTTGCTGGCAACGCCGTCAACAACGGCCTGCTGCCCGCCCGCCTGCCAGAAGAACAGATCGAGGCGCTGATCAGCGCTATCGGCAGCAATGATGTGGCGGCCACCGTCGATCTGGCTGCTGGCCGTGCCAGCATCGCCGGGCAGGAGGTCTCTTTCGAGATTGATCCCGTCTGGCAGCAAAAACTGGTCAATGGTTGGGACGACATCGACCTGACCGCTCAGCACCAAGAACGGATTTCAACGTTTCGGGCGGCCCGTGCTTCTCAGCACCCATGGGCCTGGCCCGCGACGTAAGACGGCAACGGGCCCTGCTGGGGGCCGAGGCCACAACCAAAGGGGCGTCACAAGGCACCCCATCACCAGGGAGAAAGACAAAATGAAGCACAGTATGATTGGTGCAGTCCTTGTCACCACGGCGATGACCTCGGCTGCCTTTGCCGAAGACACGCTGACCGCCGTACACGCCTTTCCGGAATCGCTGATCTACACCAAATCCTTCCTTGAGTTCGTCGACAAGGTGAACGCGGCGGGTGAAGGTGTCGTCAATATCGAGGTCCGTGGCGGCCCCGAGGCCATCGGCATGTTCCAGCAGCCGGACGCCGTGCGTTCGGGCGTTGTGGACATGGTCTACACACCGGGCAGCTTCTACGCCGGCGCCCTGCCGGAAAAAGACGCGCTTGTGACCTCAAACCTGACGGCGGTAGAAACCCGCGCCAATGGCGGTCTGGAACTGATTGACCAGATCCACCAGGAAAAGATGGGCGTCAAATACCTCGGCTGGTTTGACTCGGGAGTCTGCTACAACCTGTGGACCCGCAATGAGCCGAAGCTGGACGCCGACGGCAACCTTGATGTGTCCGGTCTGAAACTGCGCGGCAATGCGGTCTACAACGCATTCTTCACCGAATACCTGGGCGCGCAGGTGATCGACCTGCCTACCACCGAAGTCTATTCGGCGCTGGAGCGTGGCGTGGTGGATGCGACCGGTTGGACCCAGATCGGCCTGATCGATCTGAAGTGGAACGAATTCCTGAACTACCGGATCGAACCCTGCTTCTTCTCGACCGACCTTGGCACCATCGTGAATCTCGACAAGTGGAACAGCCTGTCCGAGGAATCGCGCAAGATCCTGCAGGATGTTGCAATCGCCCACGAGGCGGAAAGCGCCGCCAAACTGGGTGCCCTGCGCGACGCGGATTTCGCGGCCCTTGAAGAGGCCGGCATGAAAGTCGTGACCTTGGAAGGTGACGCCGCCGACGCCTATCTGGCGGCCGCCACGCAGAAAACCTGGGACCGCATGAAGGGCCTGATGGCCGACAGCCCCCAGGGAGACGGCAACTACGACAAGCTGATCGAGCTGTTCTACGACAAGTAAACAGCCACGGGGCGGCACGCCGGATCGCGGGTCCGGCGTGCCGTCTGCCTTCGGAAAGGATGAGAAATGGCAATGGTCGGAAAGCTCTATCAAGGCTTCCTATATGCGATGGCGGGCATCGCGGGGTTCATGCTGGTCTGGCTGATGATTTCGGTCACCCTGTCCGTGGTGATGCGCAATGCTGGGCTTCAGCCCTTTGCCTGGCTTTTCACCTCATCCGAATACGCCATTTTGTACATGACCATGATGGGCGCCCCCTGGTTGGTGCGTGAAAAGGGTCATGTGCATATAGAATTGATCACCGCTGCATTGCCCGCAGACGTGCGCCGGGTGGTCAGCCGTCTGGTGGCCGCGCTTTGTGTTCTGGTGTCAGTGATCCTGGCCTGGAAGGGCGCAGAGCTGTTTCTGGGCAATATCGCGCGCAATGATCTGGACGTGCGCGCCTACTACTTTCCGAAATGGATCCTGACGATCGCCTTTCCGGTCAGCTTTGGACTGATGGCGATTGAATTTTCCCGTTTCGTATTTGGCAGCGACCTGATGCATTCGGGCGAAGCGGGGATACACGAATAATGGAATGGTTTGAATCACTGGCCCTGCTGCTGGGCTCGATTCTGGTTCTGATGGCCATCGGCATGCCGGTCGCGCTTGCCTTTCTGGCGGCCAATATCGTTGGGGCCTGGTTTTTCATGGGCGGTGCCAAGGGGATCACGCTGCTGCTCAACAACGGGTTTGGCGGGCTGACGAACTATGCGTTGGTGCCGATCCCGCTGTTCCTGCTTATGGGAGAGGTCTTCTTTCACACTGGCCTTGGGGCACGGATGTTCAATGCCATCGACCGGCTTCTGGGTAAGCTGCCCGGGCGGTTGTCCTATGTGACTGTGCTGGGCGGGACAGCGTTTTCGACGCTGTCCGGCTCCTCCATGGGCTCGACCGCGCTGCTGGGCAGCCTAATGGTACCCGAGATGACCAGCCGCGGATACAAGAAGCACATGTCGATCGGGCCGATCCTTGGCACCGGTGGTCTGGCGATCATCATTCCGCCCTCTGCTTTGGCGGTGCTGCTGGCTACGCTCGCCCGCATTGACGTCGGCGCGCTGCTGATCGCGGGGATCCTGCCGGGGCTGGTGCTGGCCAGCCTTTATATCGGTGTCATCTACCTGCAGACCCGCATCGACCCGACAGCTGCCCCTGCCTATGAGGTTGAGACGCTCACCTTTGGCGAAAAGGCGCGGCTGCTGTTCGGAGACGTCTTGCCCATGCTGTCGGTCATGGTTCTGATCGTCATCGGCATGGTTGGTGGGCTGATCACCCCGTCCGAGGCCGCCGCCTTTGGCGCGCTTGGGGTCCTGATCCTTGCCATTCTGTTTCGCTGTCTCAGCTGGGAGGCGATGAAGAAGTCCGTCGTCGGCGCGCTGCGAGTGACGCTGATGGCCTATCTGATCGTGTTCGGCTCAGCCACTTTCAGCCAGCTGCTGGCCTTTTCCGGTGCCTCCAGCGGGCTGATCCGCTGGGCGACCTCCTTTGATCTGGCGCCGGTTGCGATGCTGTTGGTGATGTTCTGTGTGCTGCTGCTGCTGGGCATGTTCATGGAGCAGATCTCGATGATGCTGCTGACCGTGCCGATCTTCTTTCCGCTGGCGGCCTCGCTGGGGTTCGATCCGATATGGTTCGGTTTGATCATCCTGCTGGCGCTGGAGATCAGCTTCACCACGCCGCCCTTCGGACTGTTGCTTTTCGTGATGAAGGGGGTGGCGCCCAAGGATACCACGATGCGCGATATCTACATGTCGGCCTTTCCCTATATGGCCTGCTCGATGCTGCTGGTCGCCTTGCTGATCCTGTTTCCTCAGCTGGCGCTGTGGCTGCCGGGGCTGTGACTGCTTTGCCAAAGCACGGAAAGCCATGGGGCAAATTGCTGTGAGCATCGGATCGTAGAAATGAAAACGCTGCCAGCATGTGTTGCTGGCAGCGTTCTTCGTTTTCATTGCTCCGCCCGGGGCGGTGAGGTCAGAGCGCGAACCAGTCGGCCTCTGCCGCATCGGTGCCAAGGACCTTGATCACAAAGTCTGCATTTCCATCACCGTCCACATCGCCGACGATGCGCTGGAAATCGCCACGATCCGCCGCGCGAAGTTCCCCTGCGGTGCCGCTGAAGTGAGCACTGCCGATAAAGGTAAAGGCGTCGTCCTCTTCAGTGGAGCTGTCAGCGTCGATCCGGTCCAGTCGGATGATATCGAGATCGTCGCTCGCGAAATCGGCGATAGTGTCGGTCCCTCTCGGACCCGAAAGCCGGAAAAAGAAATCGTCGGCTCCGTCGCCACCGGTCAAAAGGTCGGCGCCGCGGCCGCTCCGCAGGATGTCATCGCCCGCGCCACCGTCCATGGTATCGTCACCAGCGCCGCCGTTCAGTTTGTCGGACCCGCGACCACCAAACAACTTGTCGTTGCCGCCACCGCGGACCAGCACATCGTCGCTAAACCCACCCCGCACAACGTCATTGCCCGCGCCACCTTCGAGGCTGTCATCGCCAAGGTTGCCTTTCAGCGTGTCGTTGCCTTCGCCACCGTCAATCAGATCGTCGCCGAGGCGATCAGGCTCAGCATCCGCATGATCGAAGCCGAATAGCTGTTCGGCGCCCGCTCTGGGTGCCGTTCCTTGAGGGGCTGGAAGGCCCCGGCGCCGGGATTGGATCCCCCGGCGTTCGGCGCGTCGGTGATGATCACCACTCCTTAGCTGCTACGAGAGCTCCGACGCTCCCGCCCCATCAGATCGAGGAGCGACGATGAGACCACCACTTCGCCGCCTGCGACTATGCTCGCGCAGGCATTCTACCCTGTTCGTGCGCGCCGCACTGATCATGCTGCTGCTTGTTCATGCCGCTCTACTGATCTGGCCTTGAAGACAAGGTATCGTCAGCGAGGGCGGGCCGACCCTCATCCGAAGAGCGGAAGCTAGTTACCCTTTGGTGCAATCAGCGGGAGCAGCGGCTCGAGATCAGGAATGTGGAGCAAAATGTGAAGCAACTTTTGTTACATAGAGCGCCTAGGAACTTCTATGTGTCCGATTTTACTGAAAAAGAGTGCTGAGCTTGAGGTGGGTAGTGGCGGAGAGACAGGGATTCGAACCCTGGAGACGGTTTCCCGCCTACACACTTTCCAGGCGTGCGCCTTCGACCACTCGGCCACCTCTCCGTGAGGCGCACTTCTGATGTATTTCGGGGGGGATTGCAAGACCATTTTCGGCAAAAAATCCAATGTTTTTCGAGGGGCGAAATGTCCGGTTCTAAGGCCCTTCAGGATGGCCTGTCTGCAATGCTCGCAGTGGGCAATTCCTGCCTTGTTCGGGGCGGTTATTCGCCGCGAAATCTGGTTTGGGGCAGGGGGGCGACGTTCACGGCGCTGTGGGTTTCCCGTGGCTCCCTGTTGCCTCCGGTGAAATGTGCTACACCCCAGCCCTGTCGAATCGTGTATGACTGGGCACCCCGGCCTGCGCCGAAGGCAGGCCGTATTGAGGATGGAGCCAAGGCTGTGAATACCAAGCTGGAACAAGCAGCGCGTCTGAGTGTGGCGCCGATGATGGACTGGACCGACAGGCACTGTCGTTACCTGCATCGCCTGTTGAGCCGTGAGACACTCCTATACACAGAAATGGTCACCGCACCTGCGCTGGTGCGGGGTGGGGCCTTGCATCTGCTGGCCTTCAATCCCGAGGAGCACCCGGTGGCGCTGCAGCTGGGCGGGTCCGAGCCGCAGGAACTGGCCGAGGCCGCGCGGCTTGGCGAAGAGGCGGGCTATGATGAGGTGAACCTCAATTGCGGTTGTCCCAGCGATAGGGTGCAATCCGGTGCCTTCGGGGCGGTTCTGATGCAGACGCCGGATCTTGTGGCGGAGTGCGTGGCGGCCATGCGCGGTAAGGTGCAGGTCGATGTCACCGTGAAATGCCGCATCGGCGTCGATGAGCAGGAACCGCAGGACATCCTGCCGGTGTTTCTGGAGAAAATTCGCGCTGCGGGTTGCCGACGCGTGACGATCCACGCGCGCAAGGCCTGGCTGCAAGGGCTGTCACCCAAGGAAAACAGGGATATCCCGCCGCTAGATTACGATCTGGTGCATCAGATGAAGGCGGCGTTTCCCGATCTGCATATCTCACTGAACGGTGGCATTGCCTCCCTGGACGCGGCGCGGGAACATCTGGACCGGGGTCTTGATGGTGTCATGGTCGGACGCGCGGCCTATCACCAGCCCGCCGATATTCTGTCGGCTGCCGACCCGGTGATCTATGGCACCGGCGAGCCGCGCGACGCATCCGCCGTGGTGCATGAGATGCTTCCCTATATCGAGCGGCAGTTGAGCGATGGCGCGCGGCTGCATCAGATTACCCGACATATGCTGGGTCTTTTTGCCGGTAAACCCGGCGCGCGTGCATGGCGGCGGATCCTCTCCGAGGGGGCGAACCGTCCGGGGGCCGGTCCTGATTTGGTGTTGGAAGCGCTGTCCCAGGTGGCAGAGCGCTCTGCCGCCTGAGGCATCCGTCAGCAGGAGACCGGTGAACCATCAATCCTGTGCTGACTGACCGCTGTACGCGGGCGGCGTTATTTGCGCTCCAGTCGGGCAGCGCGACCGCCACGGCGTTTGGTCAGCCCGGCGGCACGCCCCGGAAGTTCTTCCATCACCGCAGCGCGTTCATCATTGCTCATCCGCGACCACTGGGTAATTTCGTCAATCGAGCGGTAGCAGCCAGTGCAGATCCGCTCTGCGGGGTGAACCACACAGATCTTGATGCAAGGCGACTGGATTTCGTCGCGTTTCCAGACCTTGTCGCTCATGCCGTCATCCATTGCCCAAATGCCTCATCCGATCCAGCGCTCCCTGCAGGATATAGGAGGCGGCGACATGGTCGATCACCTCGGAGCGGCGTTTGCGGGACGTATCCGCCTCCAGCAGGGCTTTTTCGGCGGCAACTGTGCTCAGCCTTTCGTCCCAGAAGCCGATCGGCAGTTCGGTCAGTCGCGTCAGGTTGCGGGCAAAGGCGCGGGTGGATTGGCAGCGAGGTCCTTCGCTGCCATCCATATTGCGCGGCAGGCCGAGCAGGATGCCGCCTACCTCGCGTTCCTTGATGATCTCCAGCAGGCGCGCGCTGTCGAGGGTGAACTTCTTGCGCCGGATGGTTTCCAGCGGTGTGGCCACCGCGCCGATCCGGTCGGACACGGCGACGCCGATGGTTTTCTCGCCCAGGTCCAGCCCGACCAGCGCAGAGTAAGAGGGCAGGGCGGCAGCGAATTCTTCAAAGGTATCAAGGATCATTCGGCCACCCCTGCCTGACGGGCGGCCTGGGTGATCATGTCAAGCGCGGCGGCGTCCCCGGCAAAGGTCTGGCGAGCTTCGTCATAGATGACGCGGGCCTGATCCAGATCGCCAAGCACTCCCAGCGCCCCGATCAGACGGGACCATTCCTGGACCGTGCCACCTTCGGTCGCGAGCCTGTCCGACAGGCGAGCCACCATGCCGCGGATCATCTCGGCCCGGTCGGCTTCGCTCATCTCGGCGGCGTTCTCCACGTCCGCCGCATCGGGGCCGGGCATGGCGCCAGCAAAGGGCGGGGTCGGCGCGCCTTTGGGCTGGATCGGCTGATAATCGACCCCGGCACGCACGGCCATCTCTTCGATCTGGCTTTGAATGCCGCGGACCCAGGGATCATCGGCATTGCCCTTGCGCAGGGTTTCCGCCCAGATCTGGTAGGAGAGGTCAGGCCGTCCCACCTGTCCCAGCATCAACCCGTAGTAATAGCGTGCCGGTCCGTTTTCCGGGTCCAGCCGCAGCGTCTGGCTTAGCGCCTTTTCCGCTTCGGGAGAGACATAGCCACCGGCTGCCATGATCATCAGCTCGGCCAGCTCGCCGAAATCGGCGGCTTCCACATCGCCGGACATGATGTTGATATACTTTTCCTTGGCCTGATAGGCCGCGATGAAATTGCCGAGGTTCGCTTCGTGCTGTACCAGCAGGGCCTGACCCTGAGCGTCGTCTTCACGCTTGGCCACGGTCTGGCGCAGTTGATCGACGAGCTGACGGTAGCTGTCTTCGACTTCGGGCGCCGGGAAAGGCGGCACCTGGGCTTCAGCTTCGCCCTGGCTGGGGCGGCTGTCGGCGCGCTCCTGCGCCATGGCGATGCGGCTCTTGAGGCTGAGGTCACCATAGCCTGGTGCGCCCAGCGTCGCGTATATCCCCAGTGTTCCGCCACAGATCCCCAGAACGATGATCACCGCCACCGCGCGGGTCGCCATCCGGGGTTGCCGCGCGCCTTCGGTCTGTTCCTGCAGTTGCGCATCGGCGGCCAGAATGCGGCGGGAGACCTCGGTGCGGATACGGCCGGCGTCGGCTTCGTTGATCACGCCACGCGCCAGATCCTTGTCCACGTCGCGCAATTGCTGGCGATAGACGCGCAGGTCATAGGCCGCAGGCGGCTCTCCCGTTGCGCGGCTGCGCAACAGAACCAATGCCATCAATCCGGCGATGGCCAGGGCCATGAATGCGATGAGGATCCAGAAAACCATGCTTACTCCGATGTTTGATCCCCATCTATATCTCCGCAGGCGCGGAAAAAAGACCTAACTGCTGCGTCACCCTGTCGTGCCCGGTAAGTGGGGCGGCCCGCGGGCTGGGCAGACCCCGTGCGGCAAGGTCGCAGACGTGGTGGAAAGGTGATGTCGCAACTATGCACAAATGCGACGATAAACGGCACGGCCCGGAACCGCACCTCGGGCATACCCAAGAACAGACACGCATCATCGGATTCGCTCATGAAACGCTATTCAGCCTTTGCAGTCGCGCGGGAGGCCCTGCGCTACCACACCGGATGGGAACGCGCCTGGCGCGCCCCCGAGCCCAAACGCCACTATGATGTGATCATCGTCGGCGCGGGCGGGCACGGCCTTGCCACGGCCTATTACCTTGGCAAGAATTTCGGCATCACCAATGTGGCGGTGCTGGAAAAGGGCTGGCTGGGCGGCGGCAACACCGGGCGCAATACCACCATCATCCGCTCGAACTACCTGCAGGATCCGTCGGCGGCGATCTATGAAAAGGCGCGTTCGCTTTACGAGGATATGAGCCAGGATCTGAACTATAACGTGATGTTCTCTCCGCGCGGCGTCATCATGCTGGCCCAGACCGAGCATGAGGTGCGCGGATACAAGCGTACCGCCCATGCCAACGCGCTGCAGGGCGTGTCGACCGAGTGGATCGAACCCGCGCGCGTCAAGGAACTGGTGCCGATCATTAACCTTGAAGGGCCGCGTTACCCTGTGCTGGGTGGCCTGTGGCAGGAGCGCGGCGGCACCGCGCGTCACGATGCGGTGGCCTGGGGCTATGCCCGGACGTGTTCGGCCATGGGCATGGACATCATCCAGCAATGTGAAGTCACCGGCGTGCGCACTGAAGGTGGTCGGGTCATCGGTGTCGACACCAGCAAGGGCGCGATCGATTGCGACAAGCTGGGCATGGTGGTTGCAGGCAACTGTTCGCACCTGTCCCAGATGGCGGGCTTCCGCCTGCCGGTCGAAAGCGTGGCGCTGCAGGCGCTGGTGTCAGAGCCGATCAAACCCTGCATGGATGTGGTGGTCATGGCCAACACCGTGCACGGCTACATGAGCCAGTCCGACAAGGGCGAGATGGTGATTGGTGGCGGTACGGATGGCTACAACAACTACACCCAGCGCGGGTCCTTCCACCATATCGAGGAAACCGTGCGTGCGCTGAACGAAACCTTCCCGATGGTGTCGCGCCTGAAGATGCTGCGCCAGTGGGGCGGTATCGTGGATGTGACCGGCGACCGCTCGCCCATCATCTCGAAAACGCCGGTACAGAACTGTTTCGTCAACGCAGGCTGGGGCACCGGCGGCTTCAAGGCCATTCCGGGATCTGGCTGGGCCATGGCCGAGCTGATGGCAACCGGCCATTCGCCGCTGGCCGAGGAATTTTCGATGATGCGCTTCAAGGAAGGCAAATTCATCGACGAGAGCGTCGCAGCCGGGGTCGCCCACTGATGGTTGCTTCCCTTCGTTCATCCAATGTGACGCCCCGCGTCGCATCGCATCCGATCCTCGCCCTCGGTTCGGGCGCTGTAGACCAGATCAAACCGGAGCATGGCCCATGCTGATCCTTGAATGCCCCTATTGCGGCGTCAAAGCCGAAGAAACCGAACTGCACGGTGGCGGTGAGGCGCATCTGACGCGCTTTGGTCCCGGCTCCTCGGATGATGAGTTCCACGACTACCTGTTCATGCGGGAAAACCCCAAAGGCGTGCATTTCGAACGCTGGCGGCACGTCAATGGCTGCGGTAAGTGGTTCCACGCGGCCCGCTGCACCATGACGCTTGAGGTTTTTGGCACCTATTCGGCGCAGACCACCGAGCCGCCGCAGGACATCCGCGACGCGATCACCGCCAAACGCCCCGGCTGGAGCTGGCGCGAGTTCTCGGACGCAAAGTCATGACAGACGGAACGCACCACATGTACCGACCGCAGCCGGGCATGGCCCGTTTCGCGGAACACACACCGAATACCACCGCCTTTTATCGTGAAAGGTTCGCAGCATGAGCACGCGTCTTGCCAAACAGGGCCGGTTGATCGACCGCTCCAAACCCATCGAGTTCACCTTTAACGGCACGCGGATGACAGGCTATGCCGGGGATACGCTGGCCTCGGCGCTGCTGGCCAATGATCAGCTGCTGGTGGGCCGGTCCTTCAAATACCACCGCCCACGCGGGCTGGTTGCCTCGGGCGCGGAAGAGCCCAACGCGCTGGTTGGCCTCGGCTCCGGTGCGCGGTTCGAACCGAACCAGCGCGCCACGACGACCGAGCTGTTCTCGGGCCTCAGCGCCCAGTCGCAGAACCACTGGCCCAGCCTTGAGTTCGACGTGGGCGTGGTGAACAACAAGCTGGCGCGGTTCCTGCCTGCTGGTTTCTACTACAAGACGTTCATCCACCCCAAACCCTTCTGGAAACACGTCTATGAGCCGATCATCCGCAAATCCGCAGGTCTGGGCCAGGCGCCGGACCGCGAACTGAAGGATGCGGACACCTACGAACACTTCTATTTCTTTGCCGATGTTCTGGTGGTTGGCGGCGGTGTTGCCGGCCTTCAGGCGGCGCTGACGGCGGCTCGTTCGGGCGCCAAGGTGCTGGTGATGGAACAAAACGCCCATTGGGGCGGCCGTGCGCCGGTCGATGGCGGGACCATCGATGGCGACGATCCCGAAGCCTGGGTGGAACAGGCGCTGGCGGAACTCACCGCGATGGAGAACGTCACCCTGCGCAACCGTTGCATGGGTTCGGGCGTCTATGATCACGGCTATGCTCTGGGATACGAGCGGCTGACCGATCACACACCGGGGCAGGGTGGTCCGCGCCACCGCCTGTGGCGGATCCGTGCAAAACAGATCGTCACCGCAACTGGTGCCATTGAACGGCCGCTGTCCTTTGCTGGCAACGATGTGCCCGGCGTGATGCTGGCCGCAGCGATGCGCGATTACGTGGTGAACTGGGGCGCGACCCCGGGGCAGCGCGTGGTGGTAGCGACCAACAACGACGATGCCTATCGTACCGCGCTGGCGCTCCATGGTGCAGGCGTCGAGGTGGTACGCGTGCTCGACACCCGCGAAGCCGGTGGCGGCGCCCTGATGGATGAGGTCCGTGCGCTTGGTATCCGTGTCGAATGCGGCCGCGGCATCGCCAAGGTCAAGGACGGCAAACATGTGACCAAGGTCGCGATCTGCGCCCAGAACGGTCAGGGCGGCGCCCAGGAAGAGGTCGAAGCTGATGCGGTCGCCATGTCCGGCGGCTGGTCTCCGGTGGTGCACCTGTGGTCCCATTGCGGCGGCAAGCTTACTTGGGATGATGCGCAGGCGCATTTCCGCCCCGATCCCAACCGCCCGCCGCTCGGCGCAGATGGCGAAGGTTTCGTGGTGACCGCTGGCGCTGCCAGCGGCCCGCTGACACTGGATGCGGTGCTGGCCGATGGTGCCGAGGCCGGGGCCAAGGCCGCCGCTGCGGCCGGGTTCAAAGCCGATGCCACTGCCGCCAAGGGCGAAGCGCAGGACGAAGCGCCGATGCAGCCGGTCTGGCTGATGCCCGCCCGTGCGGAAATCAACCTGCGCATGAAGGCCTGGCTCGACTTCCAGAACGACGTCAAGGTTTCTGACGTGCAGCTGGCGGCCCGCGAAGGCTATGAAAGCGTTGAGCATACCAAGCGTTACACCACGCTTGGCATGGCGACGGATCAGGGGAAACTCAGCAACATCAACGGTCTGGCGGTCCTTGCTGACAGCCTCGGTTCGGAAATCCCGCAGGTGGGCACCACCACCTTCCGCCCGCCCTATCACCCCATTTCCATGGGCGCGATCGGCGGCGAGGCGCGCGGCGAGATCTTCCAACCCCTGCGCAAGACGCCGATGTACGACTGGCACGATGGCAATGGCGCCGACTGGGAACCGGTGGGCCATTGGCGCCGTCCCTACGCCTATGTGCGCAGCGGCGAAAGCGTGAAGGAGGCGGTCAACCGCGAGATCACCAACACCCGCCAGAACGTCGGGATGCTGGATGCCTCGACCCTGGGCAAGCTGATCGTCAAAGGCCCCGACGCCGGGCGGTTCCTCGACATGATGTACACCAACATGATGTCGACCCTGAAAGTCGGCAAATGTCGCTATGGTCTGATGTGCTCCGAGAACGGCTTCCTGTCGGATGACGGCGTGGTTGCCCGCATCGACGAGGACACTTGGCTGTGCCACACCACCACCGGCGGCGCCGACCGCATCCATGCCCATATGGAAGAATGGCTGCAGACCGAATGGTGGGACTGGAAAGTCTATGTTGCCAATGTGACCGAGCAATACGCTCAGATCGCGGTGGTCGGTCCAAAGGCGCGCAAGGTGCTGGAAAAGCTGAACGCCGCGGCCGGTGGCGGACTGGATGTCTCCAAGGAGGCGCTACCCTTCATGGAATGGAAGGACGGAGAGATCTGCGGCTTCAAATGCCGGGTTTACCGGATCTCCTTCTCGGGTGAATTGTCCTACGAGATCGCAGTCGCCGCCTCTGAGGGTCAGGCCTTCTGGGATGCGCTAATGGCGGCGGGGCAGGAGTTTGGCGTGATGCCCTATGGCACCGAATGCCTGCACGTGCTGCGCGCGGAGAAGGGCTTTATCATGATCGGGGATGAAACCGACGGCACGGTCATTCCGCAGGATCTGGGCCTCAACTGGGCGATTTCCAAGAAGAAGGAAGACTTCATCGGCAAGCGCGCGCAGCTGCGCAGCCATATGGCGGATCCGGAACGCTGGAAACTGGTGGGGCTTGAGACGACCGACGGGTCGGTGCTGCCGGACGGCGCCTATGCGGTCGGCAATGGCGTGAATGCCAATGGCCAGAAAAACACCATCGGCCGGGTCACCTCGACCTATTATTCCCCGACCTTGGGCAAGGGGATCGCGATGGGACTGGTGAAACACGGCCCCGACCGCATGGGAGAGGTTCTCGACTTCCCCGGCACCGATGGCACCATCTACAAGGCACGGATCGTCGATCCGGTCTTCTACGACAAGGAAGGGGAAAAGCAGAATGTCTAATCCTGTGAGCGCCCTGGGCGGCGCCAGCTACGCCGGAATGGCCACGCTGGAAGAGGCCGGTCTGCAGGGGATGATCACCCTGCGCGGCGATCTGTCCTCCAAGACCCTGCAACAGGCGGTGAAGGTGGCCACCGGCGCAGATGTGCCGGAACCCCGCCGGATCACCACCGCCGAGAGCGGCGCCGTGGCCTGGATGTCCCCGGATGAGCTGCTGCTTCTGGTGCCTTATGCCGACGCCGAAGCCAAGACCGTGGCGCTGGCCGAGGCGCTTGCGGGCGAGCACGCTCTGGCGGTGAATGTCTCTGACGCGCGGGCGTTTTTCCACCTTTCGGGCGCAGGTGCGCGCGAGGCTCTGGGCAAGGTCTGCCCGGTGGATTTTGATGCGGCAGCCTTCACCCCCGGCGATTTCCGCCGTACCCGCATGGCGCAGGTGGCTGCGGCCTTCTGGCTGGACGAAGAGGAGACCTTCCACATCGTCTGTTTCCGCTCGGTCGCGGGATATGTCTTCAACCTGCTGAAGGCGGCAGCGCATCCGCAATCGAAGGTTGGCGTCCACTGAACCCGGCCCTTCTGGGTTGTGCTAAATTGATCCATCCCATAACGTGTCCCGGGCTCTCGGGGCACGTTTTTTGTTTTTAATCAGGTGTTTGTTTTGCTGTTTTGACGCTGAATTTTGAAGCAAGGATTGGACATGTTTAAAGTGACTATAGCAGCGGCTCTGTCGCTTTGCGCGCTGCCCTTGGCCGCCGCAGGCGCGCCCATTGTCTATGAATGCGATTATACCGCGCATTCCAGTTATGGCTGGATCCCGTATAAGGCCGCCTATGTGGTGGATGACGCCGCCGGAACCGCGATGGCCTATGATGCTTATATTCACCACGTCAATAAGGCCCCGTTGCCTGTGACATTCAGCGTGGTGAAGGAGCGGAAATACCTCATGAAATGGACCCTGACGGGCTTGCCTGTTCGGGGGAACAGAACGGCCACTGCGACCTACACTGTGCGGCTTGATGCAGCGCGGTCCAAGGCGACGATCAGCGCGCGCGTGCATGGCGGAGACGGAAACAACCGCGGCACCGGCACCTGCCAACGGGTCAAATAGTCGGCACGCTTGGCGGGCGCATCACTTGAACAGAAACGTCGGGAACTGCGTCAGGGCGCGGGGGCTGGTGAGAGCCTCAAACCCGGCATGTGCCCCATTGTCGGGGTGGCATTCGCCGTAAAAGGACAGAAGATCGGCCAGCTCTGCCATCCGCGCCTTGCGGGTCTCTTCAGGCAGGAAAGGCGCGTGGGTGGAAAGGTAGAGGGCCGGGCGCTGCTCTTTCAGCCAGGGGATCATCTGGGGCAGAACGTCGAATTCGGCGCCTTCAATATCGAGCTTGACCAGCGACACGCGCGACAGATCCGCCTTTGCTGCGAAATCCTGCCAGCCGATCGTCATCACGTCGGATCCGTGATCGCCATCGTTCAGAAGGCTGCTCATGCTGTCTCCGGCCTCACCGCCAAAAGATGCCATACGGGCAAGACCAAAACCGCTGCTGATGGCGACTGAGAAGGCCGAGACATTGTCGACGCGGTTCAGTTCCAGGTTCCAGGCCAGATGGCGGAAGGCAACGGGGTCAGGTTCAAAACACATCACGCGCCGCGCCTTGTGCGCGCCGTATAGGGCGGTGGGGCCGATCCAGGCGCCGATGTCGAGATAGTCGTGATCCTTGTCAAGATGGGCATCCAGCACCTGAAAGGTCTCCGGCTCCCACTTGCCTGCCGCAGCCTTGCGCCAGAACTTGGAATGGTAGGGATCCAGCCGGAAGGGAACGCCGTTCAGCCGACCCGCATAATAGCCCTGCATGCGATAAATGGCTTTGCGGGCGCGGATCCAGGCCTCGGCGATCATGGCGGTCTCTCCCATTTGCGCACATAGACGTCGCAGTCAGATGGCGCGGATTTCTTGTCTAGGCCCTTGACCTGCCGAATGCTGCGCCGCATGTATCTGCATAGGAACGCAACAAAATTGACAGGGGTCCGATATGGCTTTTGAACTTCCCGATCTTCCTTATGCACATGATGCGCTGGCTTCCAAGGGCATGTCCGCCGAAACCCTGGAATACCACCACGATCTGCACCACAAGGCCTATGTCGACAACGGCAACAAGCTGATCGCCGGTACTGAATGGGACGGCAAGACGCTGGAAGAGATCATTGTCGGCACCTACGACAAATCCGCCGTCGCCCAGAACGGCATCTTCAACAACATCTCCCAGCTGTGGAACCACAACCAGTTCTGGGAAATGATGGGTCCGGGCGCCTCCGCGATGCCGGGTGAGCTGGAAAAGGCACTGGTCGAAAGCTTCGGCTCCGTCGACAAGTTCAAGGAAGAATTCTCCGCCGCAGGCGCGGGTCAGTTCGGCTCCGGCTGGGCTTGGCTGGTGAAAGACACCGATGGCGCCCTGAAGGTCACCAAGACCGAGAACGGCGTGAACCCGCTGTGCTTTGGCCAGACCGCGCTTCTGGGTTGCGATGTGTGGGAACACTCCTATTACATCGATTTCCGCAACAAGCGTCCGGCCTACCTGACCAACTTCCTGGACAACCTGGTCAACTGGGAAAACGTCGCTTCGCGCATGTAATCCGCGACAGGATACGAGACAGGAAGCCCGCGCCGGACCGGCGCGGGTTTTTTCGTGGCAGTTTGATACGCGTCAAGGTTCCCTGTCATGTTTTCCGGTTGGCTGGCGGCACAGAGGAAGCGGAACGGAGGAAAGGGAACACGCATGATTAAATTGCCCAAAGGACTATGGATCATCGTTGCAGACGGCCAGAAGGCGCTGTTTCTGGAGAACGTCAGCGATACGGTGGATGCGGATCTGCGCGTGATGCGCGCCGACGAGATCGCCAACCCGCCGAACGGAGCGCAAGGGTCAGAGGCGCCCGGTCGGCTCAGCGGGGCAGCAGGAGCTGCGCTTGGCGCGGTTGAACCTGCGGACTGGCATCAGATGGCCGAAGATGACTTCGCTGCCGGGGTAGCATCGCTGGTCAACAAATGGGTGGCTGCCGGGGCCTGCTCCGGGCTGGTTTTGATTGCACCGCCGCGCAGCCTTGGCGCGCTGCGTCCCGAGTTGAGCGGGGATGCCGCCAAACTGCTGATTGCGGAGCTGCCGAAAGATCTAACCAAACACCCGGTGCCAGAAATTGCCGAGGCCGTGAAAACTGCGCTGGCACCTGTTTGAGTGATCTCGGTCCCCGTTTTGCCGGGGCCAGGGGGCTGGGTTTGGTGCTGAACCGGAGTGCCTTCCGGTTCAGGAGTTCAGCTTGGCTAGCGCTTCTTCGGCGCTGTCGACCCAGGTCAGGTAATCCTGCATCTCGGCGCCTGCGAATTCCTGTGCCACCACATGCTCCAGGAGGTCGCGCAGCTTGTCCCAGTAGCCATCGGTGTTGACCACGATGATCGGTTTGTCGTGCAGGCCCAGCTGGCGCCAGGTCAGCACCTCGAACAGCTCATCCAGCGATCCGGGGCCGCCGGGCAGCACCACCACCGCGTCGGCGTTATAGAGCATGACCTTTTTACGCTCGTGCATCGTTTCGGTCACCACATAGGTTGTGAGATCCGATTTGCCGACCTCGCGCCGTTCCAGATGCACCGGGATCACGCCAAAGGTTTCACCACCTGCAGCCTGCGCCGCCCGAGCAACGGTGCCCATAAGGCCGACGTCTCCGGCTCCGTACACGAGCCGCTGACCTTGTGCGGCGAGCCCTTTTCCAAGGGTCTCGGCGGCTGCGGCATAGCTGGCCATTGCTCCAAAACGTGATCCGCAATACACACAGACGGATTTTATGCTCATGAGATAGCCTTTCGACAGGGTTTGGCAGCGAAACAGGTATGCTGTTTTGACCCCAGATACCCCCATTGGTAGGCTGGCTCAACCAAGCGAGGGAAAACATCTCGCACAAGGAAGGAACAAGATGGCGCAAACATCTGGAAGTGGGGGGCTCAGCCCCCTGGCGATGGGAGGTATTGCTTCTGTCGTCGTGATCGTGGGCGGCGTCGTGCTGATGCAGCTGGGGGTGTTTGACCGGGGCGAGGGGCCTGAAGAGGCCGCATCGCGCACGGTGGTGCAGCCCGAGGTGACGGTGTCCCCGGCGGCCAAAGAGCCGGTTGGCGTGACCACCACGGTTGAGACCGCCAACTCCGCGGCTGAACCTGAAACTGCGACCGCTTCGGAAAGCGCGCCTGAACCTGCGACCGATGTGCCGCAGCAGACAGCCGCAGAGGATGCGGCCCCTGCGGCAGTTGAGGAGACGGCAGAAGCCGAAGCCGAGACCATCGCGCCGACAGAAGCGCCTGAGACACCGGCAGAGACCAGCGCCGTCGTCGAAACCGCCGAGCCAACAGAGACAGGTAAGAGCGAAACGGCGGTAGCCCAGGCACCTGAGGCAGAGGTTCCCGCGGCGGATGACAGCGACACCGTTGCAGATACGCAAAAGGCGGATGTTGCTGCTGATACCGCGACCGAAGAGGCAGCCGTTTCTGAAGACCCTGCGACCACCGCAGAGGCGCCCGTGGAAGAGGCGGCGCCGCTGTTGGAAGCGCCAATGCTGGATCTGGTGCGGGTCGACCCCGACGGTGCCCTTGTGATTGCAGGTCGTGCACAGGCCGGAGCCGCGGTCGAGGTGCTGCTGGATGGTACGGTTCTGGAACAGACCGAGGTTCAGGGCAGCGGCGATTTCGTGATTTTCTCCAGCATCCTGCCCAGCGACCAGCCGCGGGTGATTTCGCTTCTGGCGCGGTTCGAGGATCAGAAACAACCCTCTGAGGATCAGTTCATTTTGGCACCGATCTCCGCGGCGCCAGAGCCGCAGGTGGCGGATGCCGAGGATGCCGTGAAGCCCGAGGCCGAGCCTGCGGCTGTATCCAAGGACACCGCAGCCCCGCAGAGCGAAGAGGCAGTGGAGGTCGCGCAGGCTGAAACATCTGAGGCCACTTCACAGGAACAACCAACTGAGCAGGGCGGAGCGCCCGCCCCGGTCGCAGCCGAGGGAGAAGTACAGCCCGTCGTAGCCGAAACCACCACGCCGCAGGTCGAGGCGGAAACGGCGGCACCGGAGCAACCGGTGGAGGCTGAGGGCGCACAGGTCGAAGTGGCAACCGCAGAGGGCGAGACCGGCACTGCTGGCCCCGACGATACCACACCGCCCCAAAGCGAGCCGGTGGCCGAGGAAACACTCGCCAGCGCGGAAACCGTTCCTGCGCCGAAGCCGGAGCCAACGGCGGTTGCCGTGCTAAGGGCCGGTGCAGACGGTGTAGAGCTGGTGCAGCCCGCCACGCCGGTTCTGAATGGCAAGGTCGCGCTTGATACCATCAGCTATTCCGACAGCGGCGAGGTGCTGCTGGCTGGGCGTGGCCGCGCGGATGCCTTGGTGCGGGTCTACGTGGAGAATACGCTCAAGACCGAATTCCTCGTGGCCGAGAATGGCCGCTGGGGCGGCGCGCTGGCTGCCGTGGAACCGGGCATCTACACTCTGCGTCTGGATGAAATTTCCGCCAGCGGCGAAGAAGTCCTGAGCCGTCTTGAAACCCCCTTCAAACGCGAGGCGCCCGAGGTGCTGCAACCGCAGCAGCCTGGACAGGCGCCGGATCAGCCGGTTCCGCTGGTGCGGGCCATCACGGTGCAAAAGGGCGATACCCTTTGGGCGATCTCGCAGGAACGCTATGGCAGCGGGTTCCTTTATGTCCGGGTGTTCCAGGCCAACCAGGATGCGATCCGCGATCCCGACCTGATCTATCCCGGGCAGGTATTCAACCTGCCGGACTGATCTGTTCGGTGTAACAGCAAACGCGCCGTGTCCCCAGCCACAGGGGGCGCGGCGTATCCTTTCCCAGCTTCGTGTTTGGGGTATGTAGTAGGCGATACGCATCAGACATCGCCAACCCGCCGGAAGGCCCAGCCGCAGGAACGCCATGAGACGATCCCCCACCACCATCGATTCCATCTCGGCCGAGGAACGCCGCTCAAGCCTGCGCACCCTGCGCAAGGTGGTTCCTTACCTCTGGCCCGCAGACCAGAAGAGCGTGAAATACCGGGTCGTGCTGGCCATGGTGGTGTTGATCCTGGCCAAGCTAATCGCCGTTTATACGCCGGTTCTGTACAAGGGCGCAGTGGATGCGTTGGCGGGTGAAGGCGTGCCGCCGCTGGCGCTCGGCGCGGTGGGGCTGACCGTCGCCTATGGTGTGGCGCGGGTGCTGACGAACGGATTCCAACAACTGCGGGATGCGGTGTTTGCGCCTGTCACCCAGCGGGCGCTACGCGGTCTGGCGCTGGAGACATTTCAGCACATTCACCGACTGTCGATGCGCTATCATATCACGCGCAAGACCGGCGGATTGTCCCGGATCATCGAACGCGGGGTCAAGGGCGTCGAATTCCTGCTGCGGTTCCTTTTGTTCTCCATAGGTCCGCTGGTGCTGGAACTGGTGCTGGTGGCCATCATTCTGACGGTGCTGTTCGACGCGCGCTATCTGCTGGCGGTCGGTGTCACCATTGTGCTTTATGTCTGGTTCACGCTGGCGATCACCGAATGGCGGGTGAAACTGCGCCGCGAGATGAACAAGCAGGACACTGACGCCAACCAAAAGGCGATCGACAGCCTGCTGAATTTCGAAACGGTCAAATATTTTGGCGCTGAAGAGCGCGAGGCGGCCCGCTATGACGGGGCCATGCGTGCCTACGCGCAGGCAGCGCTGAAGACCGCCTATTCGCTGGCCTTCCTGAACTTTGGTCAGAGCGTGATCATCACCGGTGGTTTGATTACGGTAATGGTGATGGCGGCCATCGGCGTGCAGGACGGCAGCCTCAGCGTTGGTGATTTCGTGATGGTAAACGCCTATATGGTCCAGATCACCGTGCCCCTGAACTTCCTCGGCTCGGTCTATCGGGAAATCCGCCAGAGCCTCGTCGATATGGGCGAAATGTTCGACCTGCTGGAACAGTCGCCAGATGTGAAGGACCGTCCGAATGCGGCTGAGCTGAAGGTTAGCAAGGGGCATATCCGGTTGGAGGACCTGCATTTCGGTTATGACCCGGAGCGCGAGATCCTGAAGGGCATCACCATGGAGGCCAAACCAGGTGAGACGGTGGCCATCGTCGGCTCCACCGGGTCCGGTAAATCCACCATCGGGCGGCTGTTGTTCCGGTTTTACGATGTCACCGGCGGCGCCCTGACCATCGACGGGCAGGATGTGCGCAGCGTCAGCCAGAAAAGCCTGCATGCCGCCATTGGCGTGGTGCCGCAGGACACGGTGCTGTTCAACGATACCATCCGCTACAACATCGCCTATGGCCGCGATGGCGCCACCCAGCAAGAGATCGAAGACGCCGCTCGGGCGGCGCAGATCCATGATTTCATCGCCGGTCTTCCGCAGGGCTATGACACTCAGGTGGGCGAACGCGGGCTCAAGTTGTCGGGCGGTGAAAAACAGCGCGTCGGCATTGCCCGTACCCTACTGAAGGACCCGCCGATCCTGCTGCTGGACGAGGCCACATCGGCGCTGGATACCGATACCGAGCGCGAGATCAAGGAAGCGCTGGCGCGGGCCGGGCAGGGGCGCACGGTGATCACTATCGCGCACCGCCTCTCCACCGTCGCCGAGGCGGACCAGATCGTGGTGCTGGAGCAGGGGGAGATCGCGGAAGCAGGCTCTCACGAGGATCTTCTTGCGCGCGGTGGCCGTTATGCCCATCTGTGGCAGCGCCAGCAGGCGGATCAGGACGTCGCCTGATCCTGTCGGCAGGTGTGACCTGCACAGGTCGCGCGGCTGGGTGAGTGGGATAGTGAGTGTAAGATGAACGTGTTACTGGACTGGGCTCTTTTTCTGTTCATCTGCGCAGTGCCGCTTTTGACCCTGCTGCCGCTGCTGCGGCACGAAGGCTGGTGGGTGCGGGGCTTTGAATTCCCGGCCTTGCAGATCACTACGGTCACCGTTGCTGCCTTGCTGGCCTATGTCTGGGTCTACGGCTGGCAGGGGCAGGGCGATAAAGCGCTGATCGTTCTGTTGTTGCTTTGCTCGGCGCTGCAGTGCGTGCGAATCATCCGCTATACGCGGCTTTTTCCCTATCAGATCCAGTCGGCGCGGCAGATGCGCCCTGACGATCAGTTGAACCTTCTGGTGGCCAACGTCCTGATGACCAACCGCAACGCTCAGCCGCTGCTGGATCTGATCCGCGAGACCAAGCCGGATCTGGTCCTGACAGTGGAGACGGACGCGTGGTGGGAAGAACGACTGGAGCAGATCGAGGCGGGGTATCCTTACCGGGTCAAGCAGCCGCTCGATAACCTTTACGGGATGCATCTTTATTCCCGGCTCGAGTTGATCGACCCGCAGGTCCACTTTTTGGTGGAGGAGGGCGTGCCCTCGATGCATGGCTCCGTCGTACTGGCCTCAGGACAGCGGGTTGCCTTGCATTGCCTGCACCCGGCGCCACCCAGCCCGACGGAGAACCCGACCTCTGCCGAGCGGGATGGAGAGCTGTTGCTGGTGGCCAAGACCATTGACGCCAGCGCGGGACCGGTGGTGGTCATGGGGGATCTCAACGATGTGGCCTGGTCGGCATCGACCCGGCTGTTCCAAAAGTTGAGCGGTCTTTTGGATCCGCGCATTGGGCGGGGGATCTTCAGCACTTTTCACGCAGGCTACCCGCTGCTGCGCTGGCCGCTGGATCACGTCTTCTGCTCGGGTGATTTCACGCTGGTTTCGATGAAACGGCACCGCAATATCGGGTCTGATCACTTTCCCATTCAGGTGGTTCTGCAGCACACGCCGCGGGCGCGTCAGCTGCACCCGGAACCTTCGCCCGGTCCAGGCGATGAAGAGCTGGCGCAGAAGAAGATTGAAAATGTATCCGCGGATGAAACCGCCTTGCTGTAAGCCGTGCGGGCGCCAGAGGCGCAATGCTGCGCAGCAAAAAGTAAGGCCCCGCATCTGCGGAGCCTCTTTTCATCTGGTTGTCTGCGCAGACACGGCGTTTACTCCGCTGCGCGCAGGGCGGGGCATGTGCCCGGTCCTGTGTCGGGCTCGCTGTCGTCTGCCGGGCTCCTGTCGATCTCTTCCCACAGCAGCTCGGTCGTGGGCAGTTTGCGCGCTTTCTTGGCCAGACGCATATCCTGCGCGATCCGGCTGGACCGGCCACCGGTGATGCGCGCCATCAGGCGCCCCATCCACGACAGATAGGTCGACAGCCACACCCGGATCGACAGCAGCGATGGCGTCACCACCAGCGTCAGCACGGTTGCGATGCCAAGGCCAAAGACCACGGCGGTCGCCAGCTGTTTCCACCACAGCGCGGTGGGGCTGTTGATGGAGTAGCCACCGTCGATGAAGTCGAGGCTGATGCCGAACATCATCGGAGCCAGACCGGCCATGGTAGTGACGGTGGTCAGCAGCACAGGACGGATGCGTGCCTCGGCGGTGCGGATGATCGCCTCGATCCGCGGCATGTGCTGGCTGAACTCCTGATAGGTGTCGATCAGAACAATGTTGTTGTTCACCACGATCCCCGCCAGCGCCACGATACCCGTGCCCGTCATGATGATCGAGAACGGCTGCTGCATCACCATCATGCCGATCAGCACCCCGGTGGTGGAGAGCACCACAGCCAGCAGAACCAGCGCCGAATTGTAGAAGCTGTTGAACTGCGCCAGAAGGATCACGAACATCAACCCCAGCGCCCCGGCAAAGGCCTTGGACAGGAAGGCGCCGCTTTCCTCTTGCTCCTCCTGATCGCCGGTCCATTCCCATGTGATGGATTTGGGGAAGGGATCGGTGTCCAGCCATGTGGTGATGGCGGCCAGCCGTTCATTCGCGTTGACCGGCAGGATTCGGGCGTCGTCGGCGACGGCGGCGCTGAGTTCCTCAGCCGTTTCTGCACCATCCAGAGCGAAGATCGTATAGCGGTTGCCATTGGCAGCGGTGATTTGCGCCTCGGCCACCGTCACTGTGTCGGGGACCGCTTTTAGCAGGCCCAGGACCCTGTCCTCGCCAGTCTCGGGATCGGCTGTGACGACTTTGCTGAGACCCGGCTCCACATCCGCCTTCACATCATAATACCGCTGCTGCTGCACGCGGCTGATCTGCGCCAGTTTCGGAACCGGCTGGCGGGTGATGAAGTTGCTGAGCGGAACCAGGCCATCGGTGGTGCGGACCTTGAGGTTGTCCAGCGTCGACAGCACACGATCTTCATCGGGCAGGCGCACGCGGATCTCGATTTCCTCATCCGAGCTGTCCACCCGCATGGTGTCGAGCAGGATACCACGCGTCACCAGCTGCACCATGGCGCCCACGGTGGCCACATCGGCGCCATAGCGGCCCGCCTTTTCCACATCCACGTCGATCTGCCAGTCGATACCGGGCAGGGGCAGGGTGTCCTCAACCAGCGTCAGCCCCGGCATTTCGTCGAAATAGGCGCGCGCGGTTTCGGTGGCGGATGTCAGGTCCTCCCAGCCGTCGCCCTTGATCCGCAGATGGATGGGTTTGCCCGACCCGGGGCCTTGCTCCAGCGCCTTTAATTCGGCCACAAAGCCCGGCAGTTTTTCCAGCTCGGCGTTCAGTTCGTCGATTACCGTATGGCCGTCATAGGCCGAAGCAGTCACCTCGCGGGTCAGCAGACCAAAGAACCAGGTTTCCGTCTGCGTCGGGCGATCTTCCCAGGGGATGATTTCGAACTGGACCTGACCAACGGTATCCTGCGGCGATTGCCCGCCGCCGGGGCCACCGGTATCAAGACCACCTTCACCTGCAAAGGAGAAGACGTTGATCACCGCCGGATGCGCTTTGATCACCTCTTCGGCCTGACGCACCATCTCGTCCTTTTCATGCAGCGAGATATTGCCACGTGCCCGCACAAATGCCGTGGCTTGCTCCGGTTCGGATTCCACGAAGAACTCGACGCCATAGTTGTTCTCGCTGAACATCTGGAACACCGTCATGATGCTGAAGGCAACCGCTGCAATCGTGACCAGAGGCATGATTGGATTGCCCGCGATGAACTTGATGAAATAGCCAAACGGCGTATGGCGGTAGCCTGCAGAGACCACCTTTGGTTTGCGCTCGATCCGGGCTGCACCCAGCGCGGTGGAGGCAGCAAAGGCCGACAGCACAAAGACCAGTGCGCCAAAGAGCGGCGGGATCGCACCGGGCATGGCGGCAGCAGCGGCGTCGGGCAGCAGGTAGCCCGGGTTCAGCATCTGCATCAGACCGGCGAACATGCCCCAGATCGGCGGCGGCACCAGCAGCGCCCGTGCCCACCATGGCAGCACAGCGCGCAGGCCTTGCGAGGTGCCTTCGAACACCCGGCTAATACGACCGGAGACGCCGCCCATGACCGGCAGGTAGACCAGCGCCACCACCAGCGATGCGGAGAGCACGAAGATCAGCGTCACCGGCAGCATGCCCATGAACTCACCCGGCACACCGGGCCAGAACAGCATTGGCAAGAAGGCGCAAAGCGTCGTCGCGGTCGAGGAGACAACCGGCCAGAACATGCGCTGCGCAGCCTCCACATAGGCGTGCATCGGGCCGGTGCCTTCGCTGATGCGTTTGTCGGCGTATTCCACCACCACGATGGCGCCATCGACCAGCATGCCCACGGCAAGGATCAGACCAAACATCACGATGTTGGAGACAGAGATCCCCATCAGCGCCAGCAGGGCAAAGCACAGAAGGAAAGAAGTCGGAATGGCAAAGCCCACCAGCAGCGCCGCTCGGCTACCCAGCGAGGACAGAACCACGATCATCACCAGCGCAATCGCGGTCAGGACCGAGCCTTCCAGCTGGCTGACCATGGAGCCGACCACGCGGCTCTGATCGTTGGAGGTACCAAGAGAGATCGCCGCGCGCAGTTCTGCGGGCCACTTCTGCTCGGACTTGGCGATGGTTTCTTTCACCAGATCCACTGTGTCGATCAGGTTGAACCCTTTGCGTTTGACCACCTGCAGGGCAACGGTGTCTTCACCATCAAACCGTGCGGTGCCTTCGCGATCTTCGAAGGTATAGTTGATCTGCGCCAGTTCCCCCAGCTTGACCACCCGGTCGCCGTTGGTCTTGATCGGTAGGGCGTAGATGTCGCGCACATCGTCAAAGGACGACGGGATCTTGATCGAGAAGGTGCCTTGCGCGGTTTCAACTTCACCCGCCGCGATCAACTGGTTGTTGTTTTGCACCACGTTGATCAGTTCAAGCGCGGTCACGTTGTAGGATTCCAGCCGCAGCGGGTCGATCACCACCTCGACCATCTCATCGCGGTTGCCCGCGATGGGGGCCTCCAGCACCGCATCCAGCGATTCCAGATCGTCCTGCAGATCCTTGGCGATGCGCGCCATGGTCCGTTCCGGCACATCGCCGGTCAGGTTGACGATGACGATGGGGAATTCGGAAAAGTTGATTTCCTTGATGACGTATTGCTCAGCCGCCGACGGGAAATCCGCCTGCGCCGTGTTCATCGCATCGCGCACATCGGCGATTGTGGCGCTCTTGTCCCAGCCAAAGTCGAACTCCAGCAGGACACCGGCGTAATTCTCTGCCGCGGTGGAGGTCATTTCCTTCAGCCCGTCCAGATCGACAAGCTCCGATTCCATCGGTTTGACCAGCAGGCTTTCGCTGTCTTCGGCGGAAATGCCGGGAAACTGCACCGAGACGTGCAGCATCGGAATGTCGATGTCCGGCTCGCCTTCTTTTGGAAGGCTGACATAGGCAAACCCGCCCACCAGGAGCGAGATCACGATGAAGGCCAGAACCATACGGGCCCGGTCTGCGGCCCAGGAGACTATGCCGGTCATTGCATCGCCTCCTGATAGGTGGGCGCAACGGGCACCCCTTCGGTGACGAAGTCCTGACCGACGACGATCACGTCAGCCTTTTCCGGCAGGCCGCTGACCCAGACGCCCTCGGCCGTGTCGCGCAGAAGGGATACCAGAACGAAACCGGCAGTTTGATCCTCGCGCACGATCCGCACGCCGAGCCGCCCATCGTTGTTGAGGGTCAGCGCCGATTGCGGCAGCAGATGCGCCTTGGTGCCCTCTGCGGAGATCACGATATCGGCGGTCTGCCCGTCGCGGATCTTCAGGTCGGGATTGTCGACGGTGATTTCGACCTCAAAGGTGCGTGTAGTCGGATCAGCCGAGCGGCTGACGAATGTGACCTCGCCCTGAACCCGCGCGCCATTGGCCAGTTCGGCCCCGGCCAGCGCGCCAAGATGCACCCGGTTGACTTCGGTTTCCGGCACAAAGCCCACCACCTTGATGGTGTCCAGCTGGATGACGGTCGCACAAAGGCTGCCCGGCTGCATCAGGCTGCCGATTTCTGCGGTGTCGCTTTCCAGGAGGCCATCAAAAGGCGCGGTAATACGCAACCGGTCGATTTCCTTGCTGGTGGAGGCGACCAGCGCCAGCGCGGATTCGATGCCCGCACGCGAGGTTTCCAGACCACCCTGCGCCGCAGCGATCCCGGCAACGGCCGTGCGTTCGGCCGCCCGCGCCGCCGCCAGCCGTGTTTCCGAGGCATAGCCTTCCTGCGACAGTTTTTCCGCAGCCGTCAGGTTTATGGTCGCTTCTTTCAGGCGGGCGTTGGCTTCTTCCAGCTTGGCTTCGGCTTCGGGGGTACGGGCGCGCGCTTCGAGCAGGCGGGCCTGCGCCTCCTGATGCGCTGCCAGCCGGGTGCCGGGATCGAGCTCGCACAACAGATCGCCTGCCTTGACCTGCGTGCCTTTGCGCAGCGGCTCCGACAGCACGGTTGAGGTTGTTTCGGCCCGCACCTCGACCTGCCGTGCAGCCTGTGTCTGGCCGCGCAGGATCACGGCGCTGTCCAGCGGACGCGCCTCACTGCGTTTGACCACCACGCCGACACGTTTTTCGGCAGCGGGTGCGGCTTCAGCCTCTTCGGCAGGGGTGCCGGTGTCGGTCTGCGCGGCTTCGGCTGCCGCCTCGCCACGGGCAAAGGCAAAGAGATCCTCTCTCTGCAGGACCAGGAAATACAGTCCGGCGGAGACGGCAATGGCTGTCACAAGGGGTATCAAACGCATTTCGGGCCTTTCTCAAATAACACTGAGCAAGCCACAGCCATTGGCTGGGCTTTCCAAGAGGGTTCCGCCAGACACCCGGGAAAAGTCATAATAAGCATGTAGGCATTGTCCATACTAGGGTCTGTGGACATTCAGGATTCCCAAGCTGGCTGAAATCTGATTCAAGCTTCCAAAATGGAGGTTTGAATGAACGAAGAGCGGTTTGTGTTGACAGATGAGGTCTGGGTCCGCCTTGCGC